>JBDGRB010000046.1:30146-32733 GCA_042218485.1 Halobacteriaceae archaeon
CCATGACCAACTCCTTGATGCAGCACAAGAAATCGAAGAATAGTTTCAAATTGTGCATGTTGTAGCTAATCTTCGATTTTCGTCGTGAGTTTTCACACTGCATCCATATGAGAAACATATGTCTGGACCGGAACACTCAAGCAAATCCTCCGTAAGATTTCAGATATGGAAATTCCCGATGAAGCACCATTAGAACGCATCTGGCTCGGTATTGTAGGCGGAATTATCGTTATATTGGGAGTGGGATCCTTATTGTTCCGTCAACGTGTCTACGGGAACTTTCTTTGGCATTATTTCTGGGGCCCAGTATATGCTGACGCCCATAGTGCTGTATGTGCTGTGTGGAATGGGGGTAAACGAACATTATTATATTCGGCTCAGAAATGCCAGGCAGCCCCCGAACCCGTTGCCTATCCTGGATATACGATCGTATCCGAAATTGGGTATATGATTACCTTACTAATCGCCTTGACAGGCGTAATTTTACTTCTTAGAAAACTTGACATCGGTAATAGTCGCAGCCTGTTTTACGCTCTGTTACCATTCATGTTCTTCGGGGGAGCACTCCGAGTAGTCGAGGATGCGAATGATGCAGTTCCGCAAGGTGTTGATCCCCTGATAACCTATCCATGGAATACCCTGATCATTAGTCCAACAATCTATTTTACAGTATTCTTTATTACACTATTTTGCTTACTTACCAGCCTCTGGCTCGTTTCCCGAGATATCTTTGATGATTACGAAATTCCACTATTTGGAATGGGTTCTTTTCTGGCAAGTATAACGGTTCTATATCTGGTGTATTTATCGTTGACTAAAGGATATGTTGCATTTCATCCCTTAATTCTCCTCATCATCTTAACACTAGCAACTGTTAGTAGTTACATCACGTGGGAAATTGCGACAAATTATCTATCAGAATTGCGACAGGGAGTAGGCGAAATGGGGTTCATTGTTGTCTGGGGTCATGCAATTGATGGTGCAGCAAATGTTATTGGCCTTGATTGGGGGAAGGAACTTGGCCTTAAATTTGATTTAGTTCCAAAACATCCGGTCAATAAAGCAATTGTTCAATTCAGCCGTACAATATTACCTGAAACTATTACTCACTTCATTGGGGCAGCCTGGCCCTTTTTACTCGTTAAATTGATGATAGCTGTCTTTGCTGTATGGTTATTTAATGAAGATCTCATCGACTCGACGCCCCGCTATTCGATTCTCTTGTTAATTGCTATTTTGGCTGTTGGACTCGGTCCCGGGACACGAGATATGCTACGAGCTACGTTTGGTGTCTAGCTCCTTGCTAGAATTAGTAATGATTCAAGGATTCACCTCCCTGAAATGATCGTATTCATCGAACTCTGCCATACGGCAAATTAGCGGTTTCTTAAGGGTAAGGATGAAAGGGACGGTCCAGTCGGGCAGAAAATCCCAATTCTCGGGGAACGGTCTTGGCACGGTCTCCAAAATATGGTTCGTCAATAAAGAGTGGTTGAGCATCCGGGATAAGCGTCCGAACAGCGTTGAATCCCAACGAATCGACGTCACGTGTCGTAATTTGTGTAGCATAAATATCTAGCTCGGCAGCTCCGATTTTGTCAATAACATGTTCAAGTTCTGACTGTTTTGTCTCAAGAGATGTCCCAATTTGGCTTGCATCTGCTGTAGCGTCAATATCGACTAAATGACGAACTGAACGGGGAAACGATGCGTATTCACCAATTGCTCCATCAGAATTTTTGGCTTCCTCTACCCCCATCGTGCGAAGTTCCATCCAATTTTGGATGGCCTCCTCGAACCCTTCAAGTGCTGCCTGTTCTGCTGTAGGTGCTGCGGCTGAACCTGCGGCAAATTGCGGCCATTCGTCCCTGTATACATACACAGCGACGACGGGAATATCAATATCCTGGGTGAGTAAAACCGCAACCACCGAAAGGTCTTCAGATCGGGCTCGTCGTCTGAGCGTCGCAAATTCCTCGTTGGTTATTGAGAGTCCCAATGGCTCGTATGTAGAATACCAAGCAATCATTGCTGCATCGCGTTCAATTATTTCGTATAAACCGGAAAGTAATGCCTCGACGGTTGAATTACCAAGTCCGAGCCCGGTTGTAATTGCTGGACGGATCCGTTCTTCAGGTGGTGGAAAATATACCAATTCTGCGGGAAGATGAACGACCGTCTCATCAGGTAACGAAATTCCTTTTGTCCAGTGTATATCTTCATTTACAGTAATTTCATCAGCATCCGAAGGGCGAACGAATTCGTTTGGTCGGACTGGATTTGTGATCTCGGTTATCGATGTTGTTGTAAACCTATCTGTATAATAAACGCCCGAGCAGTATCGTTCATATGCTTCACCTAATCCCTTCATAAAAGCCCGATCCCAATCCACAGCAACTCCAGCAGCATGTTTTGGAGCGCTTTGTTCACTAAATGATTCAGTTTCACTCAGCTGTGCCAGATAATACGGAGTAGGATATGATTCCCGTTCGCCAATGACAGAAATAATCCCGACTTTATCATCGACGCCTAACTCAGCTAGTTGAATACTTTCATCTAATGAACGATCAGTATGTTGAATTTGAAG
>JBDGRB010000020.1:0-3301 GCA_042218485.1 Halobacteriaceae archaeon
ACGCCGCATGCGATCGCTTTTTCCTCTATTCTTCCGATAAACAATTCCGTCGCATCATCTGTTATGAGTGGCCGATATACGTTCGATGTCATCTCTTTTGACCTGCCAAAAACAGCCGAAAACACAGCGACGAATTCCTCCAACATAGTCTCATTATTGACCACAGCAATGGCATCAAACTCTTCCTGGGATTGTATTTTCGATGACATCTGTAATACCATCCCCGGATCCTCGTGAGATTGTTTCAAATCGTATCGCTCTGGAAACTCTTTCATTGTGGCTACAACAGGTTCAGTCAGCGTCACCCAGAACGGAACGTCATGACCTTTCAGCCACGATATCGCGGAGGTTAACTCATTTTTGGATGGCAGATCAAATACGAAGAGGCGGTTATATTCCGGCACTGGAAATCCGGTGGCTGCTCCAGATATCGGGCCAAATTGTTTGGTCTCGCCACCTGAAACAATATCAGCCAGTCCAACGAAAGCAGACCTATAATTGTTATTTACAGCTCCAACGAGATCGTTAGTCATAATGACAGCTACATTCCCACTCCTATTAATCGTAGCTCTGGATCGTTTTATCTGATTGAGTGGACGAGATTCCCTCCTCAAGGAGCGAGCGACGCAAGTCATGATCGAGTAGGGTAGGGCAGGTGACGGCTCGCTGAAGAATAACGGTCAAAATCGTGAATATGTTTGTTGCAACATGAAATACGACTCTTTTAACCGTTCAGTATACGTCGGTTGTTGCCATTTATCCCAGGTAAACCGTTCCATATTATCGATAACATTCGTTGACTGATCTACCAACGGAAGCGTATCAGTTGCATTGCCGGATATTTGTAATGGTTTCGCAGTCTGATTATCAGTCGGTAAATACGTAAGAGCTGTAAGGCCGATATCGTCGATTTGTTGATTCGTTTCAAGCCCATGTTGCCATATGTTCCCCGTAATTGTCCTCGAACTCGGATCCCGAAAGTTAAGTAACTGCCAGGGTAATCGAAGTTCGATCATGTTTTCTTCTGGCGAAACGTGTACATCAGTCAAGGAATCATATGAATCCGAAGATGGATCTGCCGTCCCATATCGAAGTTTCCCAGTTTCTACATATTGGAATGGAATCGTTCGGTCTTGAGTTGGAATATGGCGTGGATAGCTCGTTGCCATACGAATGGGATGGAATACGCCATTATCGGGGTTTGATGCGTACCCAACTTCATCGATCCACGGTCCTTGTTCGCCATATTCATAATAAAAAAGGTCATAATGACTGGCTACCCGAACTTGTGAATGACTTGGGCCGCCGAGTTCGACAACAAAGTCGATGCCTCGCGTGGCATTCATAGCTAAATTACGAGGTAACGATGTATTTCCTCGCTCAGGCGTGGTATCAACCCCGATAACTGTCCCCATTCGACTCCATTCAATTTGGGATCCCAGATCTTTGTACTGAATATTTAAGTACAAATATGCTTCATCAACTGTTGCATTGAGTCCTTGGAGTGTTCGGCCACTATCATATCCATCATTGAGACGGATCCGGGGACCGTTAGTTTTTGAATAAAGTGTCGTCGCATCAGTCCATTCAGACCGGTTTCCAGATAATGTCATGTTAATATCAGGATCAAATGATAATAGACCAAACCGTTCTTCAGGTGATTGAACATTTAACCAATATCGGCGGCGGCCTGGGATCGAATATTCCATAATATTCCAGGTTCGTTTAAACCATTCATCTTGCCATGAGAAAACGAGGCCGCCGATGGTGCCTTCATTAACAATTGCTTCAAATAGTTCGGTATTATATTTTCCCTGTTCAGATTCAGTGTTATATCCCTGATCCATGCCATAGATATTTTGATGGGCGATCCCACGAGAAGATGGAACGCCAAACTCCCCAATCAGTATTGGATGCTTGTTCGCAGTATTCAAATCATGTAAATAGCCGGCATAATTGTTTTTCTCTCCTTCATTGTCGATATACCCAACATATTCCTGACTGAAATTGAGAAAATCAGGATAATATGGATATACATGATACGTGGCGAATACTCTGGATCCGAAATCTGCCGTCGGTTCAATATGATTGGGATTTACTGAGGCTGTATCTTCCCATTTGAACGGTTCTGCAGGATGTGAAAGGTGATCAGTTGTCGGCCAGTTGGTAAAACTCATTGG
Organism: Halobacteriaceae archaeon; assembly: GCA_042218485.1. GTDB lineage: Archaea > Halobacteriota > Halobacteria > Halobacteriales > Halobacteriaceae > JBDGRB01. Next base: position 2,181 of record JBDGRB010000020.1, read on the forward strand.
CCGATAATGGTCATACTCGTCAACGGCATATGTGGCAGCAGTATTGAGTCGCTTGGCAAGCCATCGTTCAAAGGGAGCGGCCGCTTTTGTTGCTTGCACAAATCGACCATTTGTGGCACCACCGGTATGTCGGTTATTGGTACGAAAGACAAATCGAGGCGGCCATTCAATGCCTGCTATATACCCAAGGGTATAATTTGATACATCGGCGTCAAACGAACCACTGGCGTGCCCGGGCCGTTCAGGTAATTGAGCACTCCCATTGACAACGTCGATAACATTTTTGAGACTTTTCTCGAATGCGTTAACGATTTTTGAAGCAAAGGCCGTATTATGTTCTTCAATAAGTCTAATAGGAAGCCAATTGCCCTGAAAAAGATACAGTGGTTGATCAGCTGTAGCGTTATGCGCGGCGAGGGCTTCATAAAATTCTGGCGGATGAATGGTATATACGCGAACCGCATTCGCATTCATCGTTGCCATTTGGGTAATCCATCGTTCGTATTCGCCTTTTGAGATGGCGGTAGCTCCTGGATAATAGCCAGGTTTTGTAATCCCCAAATTCACGCCCTTTGTTAGTAATTTCTCCTGTTGATCATCTCGCTGAACGACGAACCGTCTATCCTGAACCTGAACATCATTAAGGCGATTTTGTGGTTTCGAAGGTGTTTGGGTTTTTATCGTCGTTGAGGGAGGTCGAGAAGTCTCGGATTGTGTATTAGTCGGGGTATTTTTGGGTTGAACTCCCTGTCCACACCCAGCAAATAATGCCGTTGCCGTAGCGATTCCCACTTCTTTGAGAAGTCGACGGCGATCAATCACCGACGAATCGTCCATAATGATGGTTCTACTGGAAATTGTTTAAAGATTCGCTACGGTACTGTGTAAATTAATCTCAATGACTATTGGATATTTTAATCAAAAATTATTCAATATACTAATAATTACAAAATATGATTATATTTTAATATATACATGAAAAATCATATAAAATTGTCACGTTTATTGAATTTTCACTCGATAAAAATAGCCAAAAGGTTAATTTTCTCGAATAGTTAAACTATCAAATTGATGTCAGAATCTACTGACCAAACCCGCCGAAACTTCCTCAAAGCGACTGG
>JBDGRB010000020.1:3401-26956 GCA_042218485.1 Halobacteriaceae archaeon
GATACGTTGAACCTTATCAACGCGAAGATGGGTACATTGGATCCGATCGCCGCAACGGGAACAGCATCAGGCCAAGTGATTATGCAAATTTACGATGCCCTGATGAATTATAAGGATGGGACAACGACAATCGAGCCGTTACTCGCCAAGGATTATACAGTTTCAGATGATTTCACGACGTATGAATTCAAGATCCATCCAGACGCAACATTCCATAATGGGGATCCAATAACAGCCTCAGATGTTAGATATAGCTTCGAGCGACTTGCCGCGTCAAAACATTCCCGTCGGTCGGGATTCCTGTTAAACGTATTAGGCGTAAAACATGAGACGAAGACCGTCGACACGAAAGGAGATAAAGACTCAAAAGCAGAAACAAAACGATATAAACCAAAATCGATCGCTGTAGAGGCAATTGATAAAAAGACGGTGCGGATTACCCTCCAACAGCCCTTCCATGCAGCATTACAAATGCTGGCATATGGCTCATTTGCTATTGTGCCTGAAGGAGTCGTGGGTGATATCAAAGGATACGAGGGTCGGATGTCCTACAACAAATTCCAATCAGCACCGGAAGGGGCAGGGTCAGGACCCTTTAAATATGAAACATTCGAACCGAGCACCGAAGCCGCTGTCAGCAAATACGAAGACTATTACGGAAATAAACCGAATGTAGATCGAGTACATTGGCAAGTTATCGAGAAGGACGCAGCGCAGTTCACTTATATAATGGAAAAGAACGCAGATCTATTCTCCATCCCAAGCTCAAAATTCAAGCCCCAACAGGTATCTTTCAATAAAACAGATGAGGTAGGTCGGAAATATGGGACATATGGCCCAGTCCGAAATGGTGAAACTCTGAATATGGTGAGGGTGCCCCTCATTGTCACCTTCTATGTCGGATTTAACATGGAAAAAGTCCCGAAACCCGTCCGCAAAGCAATGGCTTATGTCATGAACCAAGGTCTAATGGTTGATGAAGTGTTCAAAGGGCGGGGTAAGGCTGCGTTCCATTTCGTACCACCAGGAATCTGGCCTGGCGGTGCGGACGCATATACACAACATGCAAAACAGAAGTATCCATATGGATACAATAAGACGATGATCGACAAAGCAGCTCAAGTGATGGAAGAAGCGGGATATGGACCTGATAACAAGTACACGATGGAATGGACCCAATACCAGTCCACAGCGTGGAAATCGATGGCGAAGATCCTCCAGCGACAACTCGGTCAAGCCCACATTGATATGAATATTACACAGGCTCGATTCACCACGCTATTGACCAGAGGTCGGAAAGGACAATTATCCACCTTCACCCTCGGATGGATCGCCGATTGGCCATCAGCTGATAACTTCCTGCAGTTGTTGAACCCACCAATGACACAAACCGAACCAGGTGCCGGCGCCCCTGGTGAAGCGAAAATCTACACTAACTGGCAACCATCCAATGGATCCGCCTATAAAGAAGCCACTCAGGCATATAATAAGATCGAACGAAATCAAGTCCCAACCGAGCAAGCCGATCAAGCTCGAGCCGAAGCTACATATACAATGGAAGAAGCAAACTGGGAGGATGTCTCGATGGTCCCAGTATATCACTCTGTTGGTGATGAATTCTGGTATGACAGAGTAACATACCCAACGCCGTATGGTGGCATGGGCCGGAGCAGGCAGCGATTCACGGATATTAGCATCAAGTAAACATCTCCACTTAAAGAGCCTGATAAAAGTGATAACTGCTGTACTATTAACTCTGAAGTGGAGGCGGCTAGTATAATCCAAAATATATGAGTCGATGGACGTATTTTGCTAGACGGGTTGTTCTATCGATACCTGTCATAATTTTTGGCACAACAATTACATTTTTACTCATATATGCTGGACCGATCAGTCCAGCTGCTGCGATTGTTGGACAAGCGGGAAGTGGCCGTCAGATCCAACGAATTCGACGACGTCTTGGCCTTAACCAACCGTTATGGGAACAATATATTGATTTTATGACCGATATGTTTCTATTTAATCTCGGTCAATCATGGGTGATCAGCTTTGGAACTCCTGCGACATCCGTTATTTGGAATTATGCACCCCGTACAATCTGGCTTGGATTTTGGTCGATACTCATCGCTTTATTTATTGGCATACCACTCGGATTTTATGCCGGATTGAATCCCAATCGGTTAAGTGATTATTTTGCTTCATTCGGGGGCATTGTCTGGCGAGCAATGCCGAATTTCTGGCTCGCAGTAATGTTTTTGGCTGTCCTCTCACAATCACAAAAATTCTTATTTGGATTTAATTGGTCTAGCTGGCTTGTCGAAACACAGATCGTTACCCCACCCGTGTTAACATTTTTCAATAAACCACTACATGCGTTTACAAATCCATGGGAATGGTGGATCCATCCAGGAAATGATGGTTCATTCCTTGCAGCACTTAAAATGATAGCGCCGGCCGCTCTCGTGTTGGGGTCAGCATCAATGGGCAACGAAATGCGAATCGGTCGGACAGCAGTTTTAGAGAATATCAATGCCGATTATGTTGATACGGCAAAAGCAAAAGGTCTCCATAGCCGGGTTATCGTGTGGAAACACATATTTCGGAATGCCTTGATTCCCCTTGTCCCGATAATCACAGGTGAAGCGTTCATTTTGATTGGTGGTTCGGTAGTCGTTGAGATTGTTTTCGCTATTAATGGACTCGGATATTTGTTTTATCAAGCAATTATTCAAGGAGATTTGCCCCTCGTTGGCACACTAATGTATATATTTATCCTGACATTGGTTGGTTTGAATATACTTCAGGACTTCCTGTATACTCTCATAGATCCACGAGTAGGATATGAATCGGAGTGATATCATGAATTTGAGCACAGAAAATATAACGGATTCGAACGACTCGGATGTAGAAGACGTTCCATTCAAAGTACGATTTCGCCGTAATCCTGTTCCTGGATTGATCTGGGTCAGTGGTGTGATTTTTCTATTAATACTTGAGGGTGGCGCACTGCTTCACTTTCTAATGACAGTTCTGAAAACTATTGTACTTCAACTTCCCAACCACCCATTTATATCAGGTATTCAAGGTGGATTGCAATGGACTGCAAATCTCCCAACGCTTCTCTCAAGACACCTCATAGCTAATCAAGGATACTGGAACGGCAATCACTGGGTGAATACATTCCATATTTTCGATTGGTTCTATTTGTCTCCAGCATGGGCCTGGTTCCTTCGGGTCGTGTTAGTGTATCTCTACGCTTTTGCCTTTCTTTACTGGGTTGGATGGCGAGGATATAAGACGTATCGTCAGCATTATCGATATGCTGATTGGACGCCCCTCGACGATCAGATCGATCGATTTAGTACCCATCGATGGGGGCAATTTGGTTTCCTTATGGCATTTGCGTTTTTTGTAATGGCCATGTTTGCGCCGACACTTTCACCAACGACCTTAGAACAGAATATTCTCCATTCGTATTCAAGCTATACTAAATATTGGGCAGAATCTGCTAATGAGGTAAGAAGAATTTTAATCGGACAAGCAAACCTGCAGACAGGTTCCGAAGGCACCCTGCGAAGAAATGTGGCACCACTGAGTTACGATCAATTCGGTCGATGGCACCCATTTGGAACAATGCCGTCAGGAACCGACCTGTTTATGTTTATGATGTATGGCGCTCGTATTTCACTGTTTATCAGTCTCGGAGCAATGATCATAGCGGGATTTATTGCTGCAAGCCTTGCCCTTTCAACAGCGTATTTCAAAGGTTTATTCGATTTAGCGGTCGTCGTCACAAGTGATAGTGTGCAGTCGCTCCCGTTTTTGATGATCGTCATAGCAGCCTCGTATCTCTTCCAAGATACGTGGATTGCACAAATATATAGCGGTGCTATATTATTAATGCTACTGTTTGGCATTATCTATTGGCCATATCTCTGGCGATCAATCAGAGGTCCAGCACTTCAAGTAGCCGAAGAAACATGGATCGATGCCGCCAAAAGTTACGGACAATCGCCAACAAATAGTATGCAAAAACATATGTTTCCGTACGTGATTGGATATCTGCTAGTGTATGGGTCGATGAGTCTCGCTGGCGTGATTGTAAGTGTCTCCGCACTTTCGTATCTAGGTCTCGGTATTACGCCACCTACACCGGAATGGGGACGAGCCATTAGTGTAGGACAACCATATGTTTCGACCGTCTCGTGGCATATTGCGACTATTCCAGGAATTATGATTACCCTCGTTGCAACAGGATTCAATGCACTCGGGGATGGTATTCGAGATGCTATCGACCCGCAATCGGAAGGTGGTGAGGGTGAACAGACAGTAGCAGCAGGTGGTGGAGCATGATGAGAAATCACGAGCCGGGGGAACTAACCCTAAGTAATAGATTACAAAGATGGTGATCGATATGCACCAGCGTTCAACATCTTCAGGAAACCAAAGCGAGTCTTCGGGATATAGAACAGGCGATCCAGGCCAGAAACCCGAGCAACAGCCAATTCTCGATGTCGCAAATCTCCGAACAACATTCTATACTGAAAAGGAAACTATTCGAGCAGTAGATGATATCAGTTTTAATATTTATCCTGGCGAAACTGTTGGAATAGTCGGCGAATCAGGATCTGGGAAAACTGTTACGGCACGTTCAATTATGCGGCTTATCGAATCTCCAGGCCGAATAGAGGAAGGTAGTTCAATCCGATATCGGGAACCTGAACTTGTTCGAGAACTCGCCACAAAATTTGGCGATGCAACTGCTGACATTAGCGATATTGAAAAAATCCAACAAGACCAGGGATTCGATACACGAAAAGAGGCATTTGATTATATTGTGGATGATGACGATTTCATATTCATAGAAGAGTATGCAAATGAGGAATATAAGGAGGAAATTTCGGAGGGATATATTGATCTATCTCGGGCGTCAGAGGAGGGCCAACGGAAGGTTCGGGGCAATGCAATTGCCATGATTTTTCAGGATCCACTTACGTCATTAAATCCAGTGTACACAATTGGCAATCAAATTTTGGAAGCAATAGAGCTACATCGAGATTTAGAAGAACGCAGCGAAACAGAATTGGCCATCGATCTATTAGAGGCTGTGGGGATTCCGGATGCAGAACGTCGGTTAAATGAATATCCACATCAATTTTCAGGTGGAATGCGCCAACGAGTGGTGATCGCAATGGCACTCGCATGTCAGCCTGAGGTCCTCATCTGCGATGAACCCACAACAGCATTAGATGTCACAATCCAGGCCCAAATCCTCGATCTCCTGATGGATCTCCAAGAAAGCCGCGGGCTTTCGATGATGTTTATTACTCATGACATGGGCGTTATTGCGCAAGTATCCGATCGAGTTAATGTCATGTATGCAGGCGAAATTGTCGAAACAGCAACGGTGACAGACTTGTATGAGAACCCGCGTCACCCATATACACGTGGCCTTATGGAGTCAATTCCTGGATTGGAAGGCGGTCAAGACCGACTTGAGACAATCGAAGGTGAAGTTCCAACACCAACCGAACGACCGACCTATTGTCGGTTTGCGCCACGGTGTCCGGAAGCATTCGAAGATTGTACGGAAGTTCATCCCGTTCCGGTCCCCGTCGAACAAGAGGGTAAGACAGATCATACTGCTGCGTGTCTCCTCTATCCAGAAGACGAAAGTCAAATGGATGCCGTCGAACGTCATCGATCTCATATAAAAGACCACCATGCCCTTGAGAAGGAACGTGATACTACATGAGTAGCCAACAATTTGAATCAGCGGAAGAGAAGGAAAAACCGTTAATCGAGGTGCGGAATCTGAAAAAACATTTTCATGACTCTCTTCCTGGACCACTATCAAATCCTCCAGTAAAGGCAGTTGATGGCATTAGCTTCAATATTTATGAGGGAGAAACGCTTGCCTTAGTTGGCGAGTCAGGATGTGGAAAGACGACCCTCGGAAGAACGTTAATCCAGCTCGAAAATGAAACATCGGGTTCGATCACATTTAGAGGTAACAATGTAACAACACTATCGGGTGAAGAACTAGAGGCGTGGCGACGGAATGCGCAGATGGTTTTTCAAGACCCTGAATCAAGTCTCAATGATCGAATGACGATTGGTGAAATCATACGTGAACCATTAGATGTCCACGATTGGAAAGAACCGCGGGACCGCCGTGAGCGCGTTCGTGATCTTCTTACCCGAGTAGGATTAAAAGAAGAACATTACTACCGGTACCCTCATCAATTTTCAGGCGGTCAACGTCAACGGATCGGTGTCGCTCGAGCTCTTGCTTTGGAGCCGGATTTTGTTGTCCTCGATGAGCCAGTTAGTGCGCTGGATGTTAGTGTCCAGGCTCGGGTACTAAATCTTCTACAAGATTTGCAGGATGAATTTGATTTGACATACCTTCTTATTGCCCATGATTTGAGTGTCGTTCGATTTCTTGCAGACCGCGTCGCAGTAATGTATCTGGGGAAGTTAATGGAAATTGGGAAAACCGAAAACATTTTTCAAAATCCTGGCAACCCCTACACGATTTCATTACTTTCAGCTATTCCCAAACCCGATCCAACTGCTGAACATGAAGAAATAACCCTCCGTGGCACCCCGCCGAGTCCACGGTATCCTCCATCCGGATGTCCATTTAGTTCCCGATGTCCGATGAAAATTCGACCAGAAGAATTTAAAGATTTAGATGAAGAAACCTGGCAAGCAATTGGAGCGCTTCGTGAAGTGATCCGCGAACGAGTCCATGCTGATCGCTCGCTTCGCGAGATCGCGAAACATCAACTTGGGTTTGAAACGCGTTTTTCGACTGTTGAAGAGGTTATTAGTGATATTTTTGTGGGAATAACTCTCCCGAAGGAAGTCGACGACCATGTCAATCAAGCTGTTAATTTACTGGAAGATGATGAATTTAGAGAAGCCAACGAATATCTCGACGAAGTGTTTAACAGTATCTGCGATGCCGAAATGCCTCAGTATTACACGATAGATGATTCCGGTCGAGAAAGTCTCTGTCATCGTCATGCTGAAGAATATGAAGACCCTCGATCACTTGAGGAGACTCACATCGATTAAGACAACAGATCAATGTCAGAAAAGGATATTGAACAATCGAAATCCAATAAACATCGCAAAATTGTAGACGAACATGAGGTCTCTGCAGAGGTTAAGCCAACTCGGCCAAGAGAAATATTACTCCCCGCTCTCGTTGATCTAATTCAGTATAGCATTGGGATAACAGTATTAATTTGTGTCCCATCGCTCCTTCTCAGTGTCACAGTTAGTGCGGGTCTTACAGGGCTTAAATACGCCTTGTTTGTATGTGGTTTCCTCCTCTTTGGTTATGCAACGTTTCTTTTACAGCCAAGTAAACCGTGGAAAGAAAATGATCAACAGGAAACTCGGCAAAGTTCATCATTTGAATCAGTAATCCGACAACTCCCTCCTGCTAATTCTCTCCCGATTCCGCCTGAAGCACGCTTCAATAAAGGCGAAAAATTATTTGTGACAAGTATCGTAATCCTGACCATATCATACTTACTTGAGGTCGTATTGGGTGTCCCAGGATAACGACCACAAATAATAGATCAGGGGCATGAGGTTTTACCCTTTGCAATTATTATTTTTAGTTATGCCCGAAATTAGCGATGACGAACCGGACCATGCCGAGCAATTAGCAGGGACAGCATCGATCCATAAGGCGGCTTGGAAAAGTACTCTCGAGGATATGCAAGAACTTGCAGAAAAACGAGAGAATAACGGGTGGACTACAGTCGCCTTCCCTGCAGGAGATACAGCAACAGAGGCTCCTCAATCGGGAAATACACAACGATTTGGGCTAACTTATGTCGTGCCAAGCAATTATGCCGAAACGATCGAAGAATACACCGAAACCGCTGATTTTTCATCATTTAATACTTACCGGGCGGAAGAGCATGGCCGTGTATTTTTAGTGACCGAATTTGTTGCCCCCGATGAAGAGATTGCGATCTACGTTGCGGGTAATTTCTTACTTCGGGATGCACAAGGTCTTATAGCGACGGCAAAGAAGGAAAATTCCATGTATAGCCATCTCGAAACACTTGATGGAACACATATAACATCATTCAAACACCAAGAACCCGAAAAATTCTTCCCGAAATTTGAAGAATTTGATCCCGAAGAGATGCGAGCGAATTTGGATGAAACGTAACCGAAGCTATTCCAGTTCATTTCGAATAGTATAATCTCTTGGTAAACTGCCTGAAGGTCACGCCCCGAGATACTTCCCTTGTTTCCCCCTATTCCCCATAGATTGGTTTCCGGTTTTCCTTCTTCGTTGATACTATCGATATGTCTTGGAGAAATATCGGAAAATCATTATCGAAAAAATATATTTGAGACTATTAAAAATACTCTCTATGCCCGTTATCCTCAAAGATAATTATCGAGAAAGCATCGCTGATTATCGCCCAACTACGCTTCAAGAACGGATAACTAAATTGGCAAGGACTCCTTCCACATTTACCGACGAAGAAACCGAAGCATTGCTTTGTGAGTTTATCTATGCTCTTGAACAGGGAGATATACGAGCGGCAAGTAACCAAGGGAATGACTGGAAAGCTAATAAGTGGGTTAAACAAGGTATTTTATCAATATTTAATCAAGCCGAAAACATCAGCCGTGAATATAATTCCACAACCTATCATGATGTAATGCCGACGCGGAATGTGACGGGATTTACCACACAAGGAATACGTAATACCCCAGGTACTACAATTCGAGTCGGAACTTATTTTGGGGAAGGAACAACCATAATGAGTGAAAGTTTCGTCAATATCGGCGCTTTTATCGATAATGGAACAATGATCGATTCCAATGTAACGGTCGGATCCGCTGCACAAATCGGCAAGGATGGGCATATCGGCGCTAATACAACGATCGGTGGCGTTTTGGATCCTATCGAACAAACCCCGGTAGTAATAGGCGATAATGTGTCCGTTGGGGCAGGTTGTAGAATAACGCAAGGGTTTGTTATCGGCGACGATGTGGAAATCGCAGAACACACGCTTCTAACGCCAGGAATTGAGGTGTATGATCTCGTCACAGAAGAAGTGCTGAAGGAAAAAGTACCAAGTGAACGTCGAGTATTCCAACGACAAATCACCTCGTCCTTAGCAAATCATTCTTTCTTTCAGGATAACGGGCAAACCCCGCAGAAACCAATTGCCGTCGCAGTAGCGAAAGATGAGGACGCAGTCGAATTGGAAGATGAACTCCGAATGTGAAAATTAGCAATTATTTTGTGAACGTAGTGCCGTGGAAAATAGCTTCGGGTTGTTCGCGTTTGCGGATAACTGATGCGGTGCCACTGTCAACTAACACTTCAGCAGGTAATGGTCGGGAATTAAAGTGAGAGGCTAATGTAAATCCATAGGCACCGATATCACGAATTGCAAGAATATCACCTTGTTCTATGTGGGGCAACGAGCGATCTTGTGCCATCGTATCGATCGATGAACAGACCGGTCCAACAATGGTCTTCTCACCGTCGTTTGGGCGTGTACAGTCATTCGCTACCACAATTTCATGATATCCGTCAAGCAACATCGGTCGAATATTATGATGCATTCCGGTATCAACACCAACATATACCGTTCCGCCTTTCTCCTTGACTCCGGTGACGGTCGTGAGCAATACACCAGCCTGGGCAACGAGATATCTCCCTGGCTCGATCCATAACTGCGGATCACCTATATCGTATTTTTGCTTTCCACGTGCCAGTGCATCAGTAACTATGCTTGCTGTTTGCTCGATATCGAGTTCTTGATCATCTGGTTTATATGGAATCCCCAGTCCACCACCGATATCAATAAAATCGAAATTGATAGTAAGCTCTTCACTCAGTGATCCGGCAATAGTCACCAATTTTTCCGTAATTTCTCCGAAATAGTGAGGGTCTCGGATATTACTCCCTGTCATCATGTGGATGCCAAATCGAGATGCGCCACGATTTTTGGCCCGTTTATAGACATCTATTGCCTGGGTTTCTGGAATGCCAAATTTCGTGTCCCCACCACCAAATGCAAGCCCATATTCACCCTTGCCAATACCAGGGTCGATTCGGAAACAAATCTCATTTGGCATGTCATCGATTTTATCCAGAATGAATGCTGAATCAACGTTTAATATAGCGGAACTTCGACGTGCATATGCAATTTCTTCTTTCGTATTATAGGGTGCAGTAAATAATATCTCATCAGCGTTAACCGCTTCGGCAAGATCAATTTCTGCCTTGCTTGCGGTATCAAGCCCAGCTCCTTCTTGGACCAATATATCCACGATATCTGGATTCGTATTGGCTTTTACCGCATAATTAATCAAGAAATCGGAACATTGAGATCCAAAAGCGTCGGCTAATCGCCGGTATTGATGTCGAATCTTCTGGGCATCATACACGTACAGTGGTGTTGAAAATTGATCAACCAACTCAGTTGTGGAAATACCACCAATAATTAATTGCTCTTGTTGTTCGATCATAGCTTCAGTCCTACTGATAGTGTTTTCGCAAAATAGAATTGGTGTCGATAGAGAAATATAACAACCACAGGAATGCAACAACTGCTATTCACTTTTTCTTAATCTATTACGAAAAATGTAATATATACATATATATTTTAATATTCATAATATATATCTGTTATTCGTAACCTTAATTAAGTTGAGTTTATTGCATATGGATATGAAGATCAACAAAATTTACTGGCTAGTGCAGAGAGAAATTTCAGACAACGAGCTTCGGGGAATTTCGAATTTCGTAAATAATTCTATAAGCCAACCATGACAGATTTCGTTCCTGAAGGAGTCTATCCAGCATTACCTACACCAATCAATGACGATGGGTCAATTAATTACGAGGGTGCTCGTAACCATATAGATTATTTAGAGCGAAATAATATCCATGGTGTGGTTCCAGCTGGATGTACTGGACACGCTGCAACATTGGGCGATAGAGAGAGCTCGGATCTTGCATATAATGAGCATGTCGAATATGTATCACGAATAGCAGATATGACCGATTTACCGGTAATCGCCGGTGATGGTATGAACTCGACTGAGCAAACACTGGGGCTTGCTTCCGCGGTGGAGAACCAAGCTGAGATAGATGCCCACCTAATGATTTCACCATATCAAAATTGTCCACCCCAAGATTTGATCATCGAACATTACAGGAGGCTTGCTGACAACTTATCTCAGCCAATTATTGCATATAACGTTCCAGGAAGAACTGGTCGAAATATCGAACCCCAAACAACGATTGAATTAAGTCATATTGATGGTATTATTGGCATTAAGGAGGCGTCCCTTAATTTCGAACAAATTCATCAGATTGGGCGGCGTCTCCAAGAAGAAGGCAATAGCGATTTTTATTTGGGTTCTGGCGATGATGCTGCCAATCACTTCGTTTTCGAGCAAGGCGGTAGTTTTGCTATATCAGTTTCCGCGAATGTCTATCCAGAAGGAGTTGTTGATGTATGGCGGAAGGGGTATAGAGATGATAATCCCCAAGAAGCCTTTGAACGAAATCGAGAACTCCAATCGCTACATGACGCAATGTTCCAACCTGGAGAGAAAAATCCCATTAGTGTTCAGTACGCGGTCAACCAGCTCGGATTCGATTTCGGGACGCCACGAGCGCCGTTAGACAGAAAACCGCGGCAAGATGATGAATATCAGAATAGAGAGGCAATACGAACGGTGCTAGACGATTTTGATCTCCCACCAAGTGAACAATGAATATAGGTATTACTGGGGCAACCGGCCAGATGGGATCAACGGTAATCACTCAAGCACGTGAGCGGGATATTGATATTGGAGTCGCCGTGAGTCGAAGTGAAGTAAAGGAATCCGAGGTTGATGTTAAAAATGATGATGCCTTCGCAACAGCGGTTCAAGACAATAATATTGATGTCATCATCGATTTCACCACCCCTGAAGCCACGTTAGACTACCTTCAAATCGCAACCGAGTTTGATATTCCAATGGTCATCGGGACGACCGGATTTTCAACGACACAAACAGAGACAATTAGAGAATACGGTAACAATATTCCGGTATTGAAGGCAACGAATTTCTCACCGAGCATAACAGTAATGCGAACATTGGTTCGAGAAGCGGCACAAAAATTACGGAATTATGATATCGAAGTCACCGAAACCCATCACAATCGGAAAAATGACGCTCCAAGTGGTACCGCGAACACATTACTAAATGATGTCAAAGATGTCAGAGATAACATAGAAGAGACCCATGGTCGCAAAGGAGAGGAGACCCGAACTCAAGGAGAAATTGGGGTCCATGCCCGTAGAGCCGGTGATATTCGAGGCATCCATGAAATGCTTCTCGCAGGGAATGATGAAATCCTAACTATCAAACATCGTGTGGAATCACGCAAGGTATTTGCTATCGGTGCTTTACAAGCCGCTGAATGGATCCAAGATCAAGAACCTGGGTTTTATGAGTTTTCTGAAGTGCTTAGTGACGGAATCTGATGGCAACTCGAAATCAGAATAGGCCATCGAATGTTATGAAAGCCGCTTAGCGACGCCACTATCGAGAGAATTCATCGTGTCCGTCTATTTAAAACCATATATGTTTCCGTGTTGTCAACTCCATCAATCCGGCGTATATTATCTAATAACGAATTTACCTCTTGGGTAGAATCCCGTTCGACGCGAACGAGAAGATCATATTGGCCGGTTATTTCAAGAATAGTAATGCGGCTCGGGAATTGAGTGAGTATCGAATCGATATCTATGCCGGTTTTCAGTTGAACCATCACGACTGCTTCCGCACCGGATCGAGAGAGAGTGACGGTAAAATTTTTGATGACCCCATCTTCTTGGAGTTGCTTGATTCGGTTTCGAACCGTCCCTTCTGATACGCCAACCGCATCTGCTATTTCTGTATATGGAGCGCGTCCATTTTCTTGCAGAATTTGCAGTATTTCTTTGTCAATATCATCCATATCTAATTACTGGTACGAAATTATTAAATACGTTCTGCTATATCGAAAAATTAGGCCTCATTTGCCACTTGTTCTTGTGGATTCTCTAGATATGGGCGAATCAAATTGACGAAGTCATTGAGATGCGACGCCGCTTCTGGATCAAATCCACAGATAATCCCTTGTTGATCAGCTAAATGAAAATGTAACAAGACAATAGCTTCATAGAGATGAAGTGAACAATAATATTCATCGAGATTGAAAATATCTTTCAGTTGAGACCGTTGTTGTCCTTCGTTTCGGAATTGATCCAATAAATCATTCAAATCGGGATTAATTTGGGCGATCGTTTCTTCTGCTATATCACTTAAGTATCGATATGACCACGAATCAGAATCATATTCGAGAACGAGATATAACCTGTCACCAGTTTCGCGTAATAATAATTCAACGAAGACATCACCGCGTAATGCCTGATTTAATTCATTACGAGAACTGACGATTTTCTCCTGAAGTTCCGTGTATTCATCACTCTCAGCCAATTCCTCTTCGTCTTTTTCTTCCTCTAAAATTGTTTTCTTTCGAACTAATGCAATATGCTCACGTGTTTTTTCATCGTATCCCGATTGTTCGATTAATCGGTCAACCGTTGCATTTAATTTTTCTTTTGTTACAGGCTTGGTTAAATAATCATCAAACCCCATATGAACAACATCGAAATCAGGTTCCGCGCCAGTTAACATGACAACGGAACAATCGATATCACGTTCTTCGATCTGCTCAAGGACCTCATCACCAGACATATCTGGCATAAGCCGATCGAGCAATACTACCTCTAGTGATTCGCTATGCTCTTCAAGAATGTCGAGAGCTTCTTCACCATTATACGCGACGGCGGTGGAAAACGAATCATTTAAAAGTTCAGCATAGAGATCGGCCAAATCAACTTCATCATCAACAATCAGGACTTCAGGATTTGACATATTGGGTATATATTCTCAGACAAATTAACTGTTAGCCTCTAGTATAACATATATGTAACCAATACAACGAATTTCGGACGTGGCGAGAGTATTTGCTGAAATGCTCCAGATCGCATACAAGCATAGAATTGAGCCACCTGAGACATCTGCAAATTGTATCATACCATCCTAATACAAACATAATTATAATTTTTGAAATGCTAGGTATTTGGCAATAATCTTTATCGGTCGTCCAAGACGAATTTTACAATGCAATGCCTGTAAAACATCTCGCCGTTGATCCGGTTACAGCACCGCGGGAAAAACCGCTGAAAGAAATTGCGCAAATGATGAAAGAAAAGGGTATGGGGACGTCATTATCGAGGAGAATAGGAAACCTGTCGGAATTGTGACCGACAGGGACGTGACACTCGCAATAGCAGAGCATGACCCAGAATCGCTTACCGCCGACGATATCATGTCGGAAAATCCAACTACAGTTCACGAAGAAGCAGAAGCAGTTGATCTTCCTGAAAAAATGGCTGAGGAACATGTCCGCCGGATACCAGTCGTTGACGATGACGGCCAGCTTACTGGCGTTGCGACGCTTGATGATGTTGTCGCAACCACTGGAGAAGAACTCAAAAATATCGCAACTGTTATTGAATCGCAATCGCCAGAATACTCACCAGGCTAAGAAATAAATGTGTTGTATTTTTGATGGAAATATTAAATTTTATATCGAATTTTAATTGTATATTTCTAGTGGAAGCATGAAATCCCTCATCATCACAACCGATGGTTTCGAGGATAGTGAGTTCAGCTATCCCTATTATCGTCTCCAAGAAGAAGGATATACTGTCGATGTGGTGACTCCAGAGGGTAAAACAGTTGAAGGCAAACATGGGTATACATTCGATGCAGACTATAGTGTCGACGAGTTTAGTGCCACAACATGGGCTGACAAATATGATCACCTCGTCATTCCCGGTGGAAATGCTCCTGAACGCCTTCGGACTGAGGAGCCAAAAGCAGCCGATATAGTTGCTGCATTTGATACGGCAGATCAGCCGATATCTGCGATCTGCCATGGAGCCCAGCTGTTGATCAGTGCGGATATACTAACTGGTCGGGACATAACAGGATACTGGACCCTTGAGGTAGATATCGAAAATGCTGGTGCAACCTATCATGACGAAGAAGTTGTCGTTGATGACAACCTCGTTACCTCTCGTGTCCCCCGGGATCTCCCCCGATTTATGAAAGAGACGTTCGAACTCATTGAAACCCACACCAAAGCGATCGCATAAATCGCCATATCCGGTTTTCCACAGCGTGTCGAATTTATTGTTAAATAATTGTTATTGACCTGGTCATTTCTATCGAGATTCATTTTGTGGTTCCTATTTTTGTGCTATAACCATCGAATCATAAGCGTATGGCATCAAGCAACTGGTGCAGTCCTAGGGATCCTTACTAAGATCAGGATTCTGATGTAGACCGATGTTCTTCAAACCAATTAGTGATATTTCGAAGGCGATGGATAGCACGATCCGGATCGCCGATATTGTGATGTTCGTTTTGATACATGATTAATTTCGAATCCACGCCTTGCTTTTTCACACTGACATAGAGTTGCTCAGCCTGTGGTGGTGGGCACCGCCAGTCTCTATCACCAGCAGTGACAAGTAATGGTGTATCGACGTTCCCGACATCAGTTAAACTAGAAATGTCTCGATACGTTTCGATATTTTCCCATGGCAACCCAAATTCATCTTCATGCCATAGGTGATTGTCATCGGTTCCAAAAGTCGAATAAAAATCATAGATACCATGCTCAGCAGCGGCAGCACTAAATTTATCCGTCGATGTGACAATAGCAGCAGTGGTAATCCCCCCATAGGAGAAACCAGTGACAAATAGTTGATTTGGATCGGCCCACTCTTTATCTATAAGATAGTCCGCCCCACTGACGACATCGTCAACTTCTAAGTCGCCACGAGTTCCGCGAAGACGCTCACTAAATTTGCGACCATACGACGTACTGCCTCGATAATTCGTTCGATATACAATATACCCTTGGTTTATCCAATAGAGAAAATCAAAACTGAATGATGGGCTATCATACGACATTGGGCCACCATGGATGGAGGCAATTGTTGGACGAGCGTCGGGATTCTCAGAATCAAAATCCGGCGGCAGATAGGCATATCCTTCAATTTCTATTCCATCACTATTTTCCCATGTGAGTTGTACACATTCGGGAGTGGCTACATCACTCAGTAATTCCTCGTTGACCGCCGTTACTTTGACGAGATTATCTTCATCCGTTCTATCCAGTGCCGATATAGGAAGCGAATAGACATCAATGCCTTCGGATGGATCACTTATGCGCATACCGACGGTATCATTACCGACTTCCAATAAATCGACTGCACGACCGTCGCCTTGCGCTTGAAACACTAATTCTGGACCGTCCGTCGTCGCATCGAGACGATATGGTCGCGTATTACCTTCATCACCAAACAATCCGATTAATGTTTGTTCGTCAATCCATTGGGGGGCACCACCAAAGCTTACGGTTCTATCTAATGATCCGGACACTGATTGTACTGTCTCGGATTTACGATCTGCTACATATACTTCACTTGGGATATACCAATTCCGAGGATGACCACCCACAAATGAGAGTTTTGTTCCATCTGGACTCCATCGTGGCGTATGGGTCCGCATTTCGCTATCCGTTATTTTCTCTCGTCCAGTTCCATCCGGCCGTATTGTATAGACATCAATGATGCCATTATCATCGGGATTGTCCGTATAATTCGCTAGAAATGCTATGCGATCACCATCCGGACTCCATGCTGGTTGAAGCGGTCGCCGCGAACCTTTTTCGCCATCGTTTGCATCATCCAAACGGACCGTCTTTCGGTCATCCAGATCGACGATAAACAAATAGCTCGTGACTGTATCAAGGTATCCTTGTCCATTGACTTTATGTTGTAACCGTTCGATCTCGATTGGTCCATTATCTTCCAGTTGATCGAGATATTCTTCTTCATCGTCAGTCGGATCCCGGGCTGAAACGACAATCCGTTCACCGTTTGGTCCCCAGTCAAAATCTTCGACGCCATGATCACGTGTCGTGATTTGTCTTGCGTCACCGCCCCGGTCAAGATTGAACATCCATACCTGTGATTCCGGTTCTTCATCTGCGCCACCGTTGTTATCGTCATCATCATCTTCATCATCAGATTCAACCGCTATTTCGGTATCCTCGTCTCGAGCAGCGATAAAGGCTAATTTGGTTCCATCGGGACTCCACTTTGGACTTCCGGCATCGGACGCCCGAGTCAATCGGTACGGATCCCCACTACCATCTGTTGGTGCTATAAAAATCGATCGACGGCGTGTATCTTCTTCCTCATCGGATTCTACAGCGACAAAACTCACATTATCATCTGTGGGAGAGACTGCTAACTCAGTAATTAAACTATAATCATAAAATGATTCGAGAGGAAACTCATCTTCAGACATATACCCCTACGAAATGGTTCGAAGAATAAGTGTATTTGTTCAGCGGAAAGATAGACATTTCCCTTGAAATACTATTTTGTGATTTTCATAGTACAAAGCGAAAATCCTTCAGGGGAAGGTCAACATACCAGAACAACGATTGCGTTACTTGTAGGGATCCATGAAAGGGACAATCAATTGATGTGACTACAATACGAGGAGAAATAGCGCAAAGGAGGGAAAATGGGGGAGTGGGGAGTACTGGGCGCGCAAAGGGGGGAGGATGGGAGTAAGAACAATCACAACGCGCCCAGTAAGGGATAAAATCTCCAATATATATAAAAGTATGTCAGACAACTGCATGCCATCGGTGACTTTAGTCTCTATAATGACAATTCCACGATTATATCAATTTGTTTTATCATCGAGGAGTGGCCTGCGTTGCAGTAGCTTTAAAGGTAACTCCGACTTGTTCTCCCCTTGTTATGTCGAGGCGTTGAAGACTGGCTTCTGTTAGTATGGCCTGTAACGCTGTATCAACACCAATATCAACCGAGACGAGAGCAACTGATTCTCCCATGTTGATGTCAGTTATCGTACCGATAAATTTATTCTGTGCACTAGAATCCCGTGTCTTTGGAATTTGATCAGAAGGATGCAGGGTCACTGTATCGGCCCGTATGCTAACGGTGACGGTTTTACATGGTTCACTTATTAAAGCCTGAATTGTTCCTGCCTCGGTTTCGATTGTACCAATTTCGCCCTGACGGTCGATAACAGTCCCCTCAAGCGTGGTTTTGGCTATCTCTGATACGTTCAAAAAGGATTGATGGACCCGTTCAAATCTACTCAATAATTCTTGTCCGTTCTGCGTAAGTGTGCTGCCACCACCCGTTGCTCCGCCCCGATGCCGTTCGACAAGCGGACCAAACGCATTTTCCAATTCATTCAGTCGTTGATGTGCTCGTGAATATGATCGATTTAATGTATCTGTGGCTTGATTAAGCGAGCCTTCGCTGTCAATAGTAGAAAGGAGAGCAGCGTCATCTGCTGTAAACTCCTTCCCGTCGGCATATAATTGGGCGTCGAACGCTGCCTCCATATTGTCATATTTACTCCCAAGGAGCAAAACTATTATGTTGATACTCCAAAAATATTCGTTATGTCTATAATGGAACAACGCTCGCGTCGCCGTTTTTTACAGTTGTTCGGGAGCGTTGGGACAGCTGCTCTCACAGGAGGCTGTGTGACTCTGATGAGTGAAAGTCTCCCAGTCATATTTCATGCAGGCAGTCTCACTCCACCATTTTCGCAATTAGAAAAACACGTTAAAAAACAAATTAGTCAAAACCTGCTTCGTGAACCATCCGGTTCAGTTATTGCAACTCGTAAAATTACTGCATCGCCACACAAGCCTGCAAGTGTCTTAGGTGTCGCTGACTTTCGATTGTTACGTGATATGCTCCTCCCGGAATATGGGACATGGTATGCTCTCTTTGCGACGAATGCAATGACGATTCATTATACCGAATCCTCCCCCGGGAGTTCGGCACTGACCCGTGACAACTGGTGGGAAATTCTTCAACAAGATAACATTACGATTGGGTATAGTGATCCTGCACGGGATCCGGCAGGATATCGGGCCGAAATGGTATTAGAACTTGGCACGATTCCGTTTCGAGGTACACAATTGTATGAAAATGATATATATGAAGCTTTGAAACAGAACACAACTGTAACTGCTGGAGACGAAATTCATCTCATTTCACAACTGAAATCCGGAAAAATAGACTATGCAATAAACTATCGTTCATTAGCCCGCACAGCAAATATTGAGTATTTATCATTACAACCGCAAGTCAATCTCGCTAAATTTACCGAACAGTATGCAACACATTACCATCGGGCGTCAGTTCAGACGAGTTCAGGTACATATCGCGGAGCGCCGATCGCCTACGGCGTGACGATTCCAACTACCAGAAGATTTCCACGAATCGGGCAACAATTCATTAAAGCGCTTCTCTCATCGACAGGTACTGATATACTACAAAGCCATGGATTTCGCCCGATTACTCCGGCAATAGGTACATCAATACAAAGCGATGGGATTCCTCAATCCATTACTCCACTGATTAAAAATAGACAAACATTTGGACCATTATCATTACGACCGTGACTAAACAGAACGTCAAGCGGACAATATTATTGGCTATTATTGTCCTCCATCTCGGCGTCTTTAGTTTTGTCTATACACTTGGATATCCAACTATTTACGTACTGTTTGTAATTCTTAGCACTACTTTTGGGATTGCCCTCCTCGAACAAAGTGTTTTTGAGACGATCATTGCGTTTCTTGCATCAATATTATTCATCATACTCACGGTTCCACTCTTAATTTTAGTTGCCCGTCAAAATCTCCAAGTATTTGTTTCCCAACTACAAACACCCGAAGTGCACCAATCGATTTATCTGACATTATATGGTCCAACATTAGCTGCAACATTGAGTTTGATAGGGGGAGTTCCCATCGCATTTCTATTGCAACGTGGTATTCCTGGGCAATCGATTATTGAAAGTATAATCGATCTCCCATTGGTTGTCCCCCATAGTGTGGCCGGACTCGCGGTACTGTTTGCATTTGGCGAGGGTGGTGCTCTCCCATGGCTCTCGGTGCTTCGATCAATCCCAGGAATGATTCTAGCATTAACGTTCGTAAGTGCGCCATATGCAGTCAATAGTGCACGGGAAGCGCTTGAGTCTATCAATACAAGAATAGAATATGCAGCGCGGACATTGGGCGCATCACGATATCAAACCTTCCGAAAAATAACGCTCCCGTTAGCAGCACGGGGCATATTTACTGGCGGGATCCTAGCCTGGGCGAGGGCAATCTCGGAATTTGGAGCGGTGGCAATCGTCGCGTATAATATCCAGTTTTTTTATCCACCTGCAGGCGAAACGGTCGTTAGCCAACATGCGCCAGTATACATCTACACCCTATATACTAGGGGCGGGTTACAGGCTGCCAGTAGCGTCGCGATCCTTATCTTAGGGATTACAGGGACATTGTTTGTAATTCTCCGGTATGGCATGGCAACGGAGGATACCTGGCCATGACATTAGATGTCGATATTACAGAAACATACCAAACAGACCAAGCAACCTTTAAAATTGATCTATCATTTACTGTTTCTCAAAACGAAACGGTTGTGTTACTTGGGCCAAGTGGAAGTGGGAAGACCCTGCTTTTGGAGACAATAGCCGGATTCCGTGGATCGAATAACGAAATTAGCATAGCGGGAACACCAGTAGCAACAAAACCACCTGAAGAACGAAATATCGGATTTGTATTTCAAGAATTTGCATTATTTCCACATTTAACGGTCCAAGAGAATATCGAGTTTGGCACGCAATTTCATACAGAAACCACAGATGCAAACGATCTTCTCGATACACTGAATATAGCCCATTTAGCTGAACGTATGCCTTCTACACTCTCTGGAGGCGAGCAACAACGTGTTGCTATTGCCCGAGCACTTGCAATCCAACCGCAACTCTTTCTCTTTGATGAACCCTTATCATCACTCGATATTCCGACGCAAAAGGAAGTGCGAAATTTACTTATCGATATTCTCGAACACAGAACTGCAGTATATGTCACGCATGATCGTTCTATCGCACAGGCATTTGCCGATCGGATAGGTGTCATCCGAAACGGTGAGATCGTACAAATCGGATCCCCAGATATGATTTTCGATCAACCATCGACCCAATTTGTGGCATCTTTTACCGGAAATAATGTCTTTACGTATAGTGACGAGTATCCATCGCCATTGCAAAAGAAAATAACTGAAAATACAACCAAGTCGATTCGAGAAGGGATGTGTTTCACCCTTCGGCCTGAATATATCAATATTAACACTGACAATACTGATATAACCTGTACCGTGAGTCACTGTATTCGGGAGGAAAGTGGCTATCGAGTGAATTTGAAGTGGGAGGGTCATGATTTTGAAGCACTAACGCAGGAAAAATGTGAAGCTGGATCCACCGTTGACGTGGAATTTCAAGCCGATAACATGCATTTTCTCGATATATAACGGAGTTATTATGGGATCCCGCCAAAGCACTCCCTTAATATCTAGGGACTACAGGAGCCTCCTCTCAAGATACTCTCCATTTCTCTATAGATCTGATATTTCAGCACTGACTTCTCCGGGGACTGATACCATGGGCTTTTTCCTCGATTTCGTATAAAATGGCTAAATTCCTTGCTCCAAAAATTTGTTGTTTCATAATATAAATCAGAATCGAAATACAAATATCCGGTATATATTATGCAATCATGGGAGGAATTATTTACTGCGACAAACGACCAATCAATCACTATCCAAGAAATTCAAGACGCCATCAAGGAATATCGAAACGATGACACAACCTGACAAAACAACTTTTGTCATCGATTCCGATGTACTGATAGCCGATCTTCTAATCGATGGCAAAGCTCGAAAGGCCCTTGATTTACTACGATCACACTCCTGGATAACTGTCATTATCAGTCCCGAACTCATTAGAGAATGTACGACCGTCCTTGCAGAATTTATAGACGATTCAGTCGTTAGTGCTTGGAAGGAAAAAATAACGACATTCGGTAAATGTGTAACGCCGACCGCTACCGGCAATAAGGCCTTAGCCTGTGCAAAGGAAGCAAATGCTGCCCATGTTCTTACGTATGACCAGCGATTATTAGGGGTCAAAGCAGGAGTGAATATTAAACCGCATGTCGAAACTAGTGTGAAGACGCCTACCTCGTTTCTTTCAATATTTGAGCCAAAACAGCTATATGAAGCAGTTTATGATTCATCCTATGAAGGGCCAGATCAGGATCCACGTGAGTGATTGTGATATATCAACGGTCAGAATACGGTACAAGAAGGTGATCTCCTACTATTCCTTCATGTGTTGGTTGTCAGTATCTCCGTGTCGAGACTAATAACGATATCGGCGCGGAAACACCCCGCCAAGGGAGGTTAGCTTACTCATCCAGCGATTCAGCTAATTTAGCTAATGCTCTTCCTCGATGAGACACCGCATTTTTTTGCTCCACTGACATCTCAGCGAATGTTGTCCCATTGTGTTCAAAGATCGGATCATATCCAAAGCCGCCACTTCCTTGAGGCGAAACTATTGTCCCCTGCACAACTCCTTCGAATGTTGTCAGCGTGTCATTATCACAGTATCCGATAGCACATCGAAATGAAGCCAAATGATTATCCTCGGGTTCTGTGAGTTTCCAGACACGTTCTATACCAAGCGTATTTTCCACGTAGGCGGAATACGGACCTGGAAATCCATCGAATGCGTCGATAAATAATCCTGTATCATCAACAATAACTGGATCGTCTCCTTCATATTGCTCAAATGCCTCGCTTGCTCCACGGCGAGCTATTTCAGTAAGATCATCACTTTGGATTTCGAGATAATCATAATCAAACTGTTCAATGCGTTGAATGGAATCAAGATAGCGTTGGGCTTCTTGCAGTTTACCGGAATTGGTCGTCGCGTATTGTAACTTACTCATAAAAAAAAGAATATCAACCTACGAACGCGGAATTACTCATCGACAATTACTTCGACTGGTTCCTCTTCAGTTTCGTTACTTTCGATCGCTGATTCGCGGTTTTTATGTTCTTGCCAAAAGAGTAGGCCAGCAACCGCTAAGACGATCCATGATCGCCAGTTAGCTAAATTCAGCGTATACCCGATACCGAATGGTTTTTTGACCAACATCCCTTTGTCTGGTTGCCAATACGCTGCAAGGAGACGGGATAATTTGGGCCGCTCAAAATTATATGGTATCCCGAGCAATTCACCTGAAGATGGTTTATCTGCCATACATGGAAATATGCTCTCTGTCGTTAAGACCTTTTGGACATCACTATTTGACTTATTCGTATCGGGTGACAAAGCCGGTATACATTTGGCAGGATGACCAATACCGTCTATATCATTGATACCGGCCGCGTCGAGAAATGTCCTCGAGTTGATCAAGTACTCGTGAGGATCCATGATCGGCATATGCA
>JBDGRB010000238.1:0-24112 GCA_042218485.1 Halobacteriaceae archaeon
ACCACTCCAGATCAATCCTTCTCGCCACGACCAACAATCTTTGACACAAGAGCGTAATAATTTACTTTGAAGTATCGGTCCGTTGCTTGAGAATGGTTGGGACGTTATTAAGCGCCTCTTCCAGGTTTTCGACTTCAGGTCCTCCGCCTTGAGCAAAATTCGGTGGTCCACCCCCACCCCCTCCGACACGTGATGCCAACTCATCAACAATATCTCCAGCGTGGATATCAACTTCTTCAGGGATTGCAACAACAAAATGGGCCCCATCTTGGCTGCTTCCCAAGACAGCAATTTTCCCCTCATCGACAAGTGCATTCGCTGTAGCGCGTAATTCGTCGATATCGACATCAAGTCGCTGAATTACAGCAGGTGTCTCATTAACGGTTATCGTTGTTCGTTCGGATTCGCCACTTTGAGCTCTGGCAGTAGCCAATTCTTCGGTTAATTCCTCGATTTCTTTTCCTCGCTCTTTCCATTCATCGAAAAATCGTTGCGCGGTTGTTGGAACATCCTCGGGTGATACATCGAAAATATCAGCTGTTTCGAGGAGGCGATCTTCCGTTGTTTGGATACTTTCGATCGCTGATTCACCAGCAGCAAATTCTATTCGTTCGACACCATCCTGGATGCGTTCTGTATTGATGATTTTAATCGCTCCAATTTCACCAGTCCGGTTTACATGCGTCCCTCCACATGCCTGGACATCTTCAGCAACATGAATCACACGGATATTCGATCCCGTGGGTATACCACCTTGATAAAGATCAAAGCCATATTTTTCCTCCGCTTCGTGACGGTGTGGCCATTCCTGTTGGACGGTTGTATTTTCACGCACGATTTCATTTGCTTTCATTTCTATCTGTTTGGTTGTCTCTCTATCAAGGCGTTCATAGTGTCGTAGATCAATCCGAGAACTGTCAACGCCTTTTTGCGCACCAGCTTGGCGAATATGATCTCCAAGTACGTCACGAGCCGCATGAATAATCACATGGGTCGCTGTATGGTGAGCCATCAACCGTCGACGCCTGTCGACATCAATTTTACCATGGACGAATTCTCCCTTATCGATTTTGTCATTCGCTCGGTGCAGAATGACTCCATCCTTGATTTGGACGTCGGTAACTTGGACTGTTGTCTCTTCAGAGGAGAGCGTTCCACGATCAGGCGGTTGACCGCCCCCTTCTGGATAAAACATTGTCTGATCTAAGACGATATCATATTTTCCATTACGTTCAAATACATCTAAAACAACAGCCTCAAATTCGGTTCCGTATTGGTCATCATAATATAACCGTTCTGTATCGGGCAGACCCTCAATACGTTGATCAGGCTCTTCGTCAGTTGTCACTTCCTCACCTGAATCGTGTCGTGCTGCGACGAGACTATAGAAATCATCCGGGATCTCTACTTCTGCTCCGACATCAGTGGCAATATCCTCTACCATATCAGGTTGTAATCCATGTGAATCGTACAGTTCGATGAGTTCTTCGACGGGGATTTGTTTGTTTTGTTGTGCATATTCTTCAGCAAGCTGTCGCACTCGCTGTTTTCCCCGTTCTAAAGTATCTCGATATTTTTCCACTTCTGTCCGGACAATATCTCGGATAGTATCTCGATTTTCATAATCCAATCGCTTGGCCTGCATGTCTACGAGTTCATCGAGCGGTGCATCGATGCCAACTTCGTCTGCTAGCCGTTTCGTTCGTCGGAGTACCATACGGGCTAAGTATCCAGTTTGGACATTACTCGGAACGATACCATCGCCGAGCATATATGCAAGCGTTCGGCAATGATCTGCGATCGCATAGATATCTTCGAGCGGTTCCATGAGTTCTTCGAGACGATTCGCCGAAATATCCAAGTGTTCAGCGATATTGTCTCGTGCTGCTTCCATATCCTCTGCTTCATCGATATCCATATGCCCTGCCAATTTTGCGGCTCGTTGCACTAGCTCTTCTTGATGATCTGAATACGAAATCCCTGCATTTTCTTTCAGAAATTCTATCATTTCAGGATATATCGCTTCATAGACGGTAGGCGTGCCCTGGCTTACCCACGTCCATCGTTCGAGGCCATAGCCAGTATCGACGATATATGTATCCATCTTCGAGTATGTATTCCCATCTTTCATCTCAAACTGACCATCTTCATCTTTCGACATTGACATAAATACGAGCGTTGCTAACTCAGCACCTTTGTACAATACTTCCAAACTAGGGCCTGCGTTTCCACCACCGATCCATTGGTCTTCAATATATGTAATTTCCGCTAAATCCACGCCCATATATTCGAAAAACGCATCACAGTATTCGACTGTTTCTTCTTTCCAGTATACTTCTCCCTCATATGCATAGTCTTCGTCCGAATCTTCTCTGGTATTAAATGCATGATGTGCCATCATTTCGAACGCCATCGTATGTCGTCCTGTTTTGCCGACATTGTCTATATCCTGCATCCTGATACATGGTTGTGAGATACACAGGGGGTTCGCAGGCGGTGGTGTCTGACCACTTGTAACCAAGGGTTGAAAATCATATATCGAAGCTTGTGTCAACAGAACATCGTCTCGCCATCGGTTCGCAGCGACTGGATAGGGATCCACGCGTTCGTGGCCATGCTCTTCGAAAAATGAGAGAAACGTTTCTCGCATCTCTTCTAGTGAATATTCATCATCAAATCCAGGGTTATCAATAAAAGTGTATTCGTCACATGGTGGCTCACCGCATGTTTCTTGGCTGTGATTGCGGGTCCAGAAGTAATCACCACAGTGTGGACATTGATCGCGGATAAATCCATTGTCTTCGAAGTACTGTAATTGGTACTCCGATTCGAGATTACTCATGATGGTATATCTGGACGACGAATAAGTAAAACAGTTCCGGGTTTGCTTCGTGGATGGTTATCTATCCAAACCTTTCCAGCAAAATAGTGACCAAGGTATCCTCAAAATCACACCGCTCAGAAGGTACAAAAGATATCACATGTCCACTTCTTTGAGTCTTACCCTTCGAGCGCGACTGCTGCTAGTAACGCCTCTAATTGGACTCGTTCATTTGCTCCTTCTGCAATGCGGTAATCTGTTTCGCCGATTCGATCGAGTAATCGAACAGCAGTCTCATCATCGATATCGATATCCCAGACCGACCGATGGAGTTGGTCGATGATATCGCCGCCAGCTAATCCTTTTTCAGTTAATAAGGAGGTTAAGACAGTCCGAGATCGTGTAAAATCCCCATTCCGAGCAGCTGTGATCATCTCTTCTATTTCTTCCGGTCTGGCGGTTGATGTGATGTTATATACTGTTTCTTCATTTACTTCCTCACCTGTAACGGCCGCAGCTTGGAGTCCGTTGATTGCCTGCCGCATATCCCCATTTGCGGCATATACTAACGCATCTATTCCATCGTCTGTAATGGTGATATCTTCTTCATCTGCGATCATCTGGATGTACTCTTCTATGACGTCATCAGCAAGTGGTGAAAATCGAAAAACCGCACATCTTGATTGAATTGGGTCAATTATTTGGCTCGAATAATTACACGATAGAATAAATCGGACGTTATTCGAAAATTGTTCCATCGTCCGACGTAGTGCTGATTGAGCATCACTTGTTAGCGAGTCAGCTTCATCCAAAAAAATAATCCGGTAGGCAAACCCTCCAAAACTCGATCGTGCGAAGTCCTTAATCCGTTCTCGAACAACATCAATACCCCGCTCATCAGAGGCATTTAATTCGAGAAAATTTTCTTGCCATTCATCTCCATATAATTCTCGAGCGATTGCCATTGCCGCACTTGTTTTTCCCGTGCCTGCCTCGCCGGCAAATAATAAGTGTGGTAGCTCATCTTTTTCGACATAACTTTTTAGCCGCTCCACAATGTGTTCGTGACCTGCTATATCATCAAGCGTTTCGGGACGATATTTTTCGATCCAGATTTCCTCACGTCCCGTTGGATCTTGGGCCATGCGGTAATCCAAGGTCTATGTATTGATAAAGCCCGCGAGTTCGTGTTCTTTCTTCGCTAATTTTGAGACAGACAACGATTGCAATATTCTCAAAAGGGACGAACTATTGGATATAGATATGGAAGTAACGGTTGAAGTCGTTGGTGACGAATGCTATGAATTTGAGGTTTCAGAGGCTACATATGCTGATCTATTAGACAAAATTGATTTGAGTCCACACGAGGTTTCTGTGATGGTTGATGGGACGCCAGTCCCTGAAGATCAACCTGTTTCGACTGATTATGTAAAGGTTATCAGACTTGTTCAAGGAGGATGACAACGATTCGCACTGCTGTAAAGGCAGAACTACCACGAGTCCTGTTTTTATTAGAAAGTGGATTACTCTCCGTTTCGATGGAAGAAATTGCTCATCAAATTCATAATGATCGGGTACTGGTTGCTCTTGAAGATGAGCAAATTGTTGGCGTTATTGTAGTTTCGCCAGGCAATAATATCACTGAAATTGAAAATATTGTCGTCCAACAAGCCCATCGCAATGAGGGAATCGGTCGTAAACTTGTGTATCGGGCCTGTAGTCGCTGGGGATCCTTAGAGGCCGAATTTCGGGAAGCAGTCAAATCTTTTTATCAAGCATTAGGATTTGACATTACTCCAATCGATAAAGGATATCGAGGCCGGATCGATCCGCAAAGCTTCGATACAGATACTTAAAGGAGCCTACAGTTGGGCTTCAACTAATTCTTGCCCTGCAGCGAGGAGCGTTTCGACTTTCGTTTGGGTCGATGCCTCTGCATAAATTCGCATTTTGGGTTCAGTCCCGCTTGGCCGTATCAACAACCACGATCCATCGTCAAACAGAATTTTATCCCCATCAATAGTATTGATATCATCAATTGTCAGGCCAGCAATTGTCTCTTGGATGGAGGCTTCAACTCCCTGAAGGACGCGTTCCTTCTCTGCATCTGGACAGTCTACACTTCGTTTCGATTGATATATTTCCCCATATTCAGATAATAACCGATCTATTTGGGCGTCGATATCCCCATTACCGACTAATCCACAGGCGTGTAATGCTATGAAGACACCATCTTTTTCTCGGATATGATTCCGAATTGTGAATCCTCCACTTTCTTCGCCACCAATTAAGGCATCATGTTCGGCCATCGCTTTTGCGATCCATTTAAATCCGACTTGAGTTTCGATTACGTCTTCATTATGCGCTTGGGCTATGCGATCAATGAGAAACGTAGTCGATACCGACCGGACTGCGCTTCCGGCTTGAGAGTCAAGCAGATGATCATACAGTAATCCAAAGAAAATATTCTCATCTAGCATACCCCGTTTCGGCGTAACGATTGCAATTCGGTCGGCGTCTCCGTCGTTTGCAATACCGATATCAGCTGATCGTTCATCGACAGCATCGATTAATTCTTGGAGATGTTCTTGACTCGGCTCGGGTGGCGTTCCACCAAATGTCGGATCCTGGTCGCATCGGAGTTGATGGACATCCGCCCCTGCTTGTGATAGAAGCTTGTCAGTAACGCCTCGACCACTCCCATGCATTGCATCATATACAACAGTTAACCCAGAGAGATCTCCCGCAAACGAAGACTTTGCATATTCCAAATATGGGGTAAGAATATCAACAGTTGATCGATTCCCAGGGCTCACATTTGTATTATATGGTTCTTCTATTCGTTCTTCAATTGCATTTGTGACCTCGGGTAGAGCAGGTGCTCCATCGTGAGGTATGAATTTAAGTCCGTTATATTCGGGGGGATTGTGTGATGCAGTTATCATTATTCCGCCAGCTAAATCTCGATCAACAATTGTCCAGGCAATGATTGGTGTTGGTAGATCACGATGGGGAATAATCACATCAAATTCATTCATCTGTAATACTTCAGCAACGTGCTCAGCATATTCCCGTGAGGATTTACGGGCATCGTAGCCAACAATAACTGTCGAACCGTCAGTGTTTCTTTCTCGGAGATAATTTGCAATCCCTTGGGCGACCATCTGCACCCTTTCAACGGTGAATTCATCCAAGGTTGTTCGCCAACCATCTGTCCCGAATGAAATAGCGCTCATACACATGTTTAATTAAGATAACATAAATATATTCGATGCATTACGATTTGGCTAACACACTATAACAGAAGGGCATAATTTTTTCCGACCAAGGAGGATTTATCGGAGTATTTTTCGGATCTGCTCACTCATTTTCCGGGAAATTTTCTGTGGTCCCTGTACTCCCACAATCAACTAATTTATCCTTTTCCGATCGAGGTAATTGCTTAATTTCATATTCACGGGACAGAGCAGTAGATCGGGTATCATGGCTTTCTGAATAGACAAGTTCAACCGGTTGCCGCCCTTGGGTATATTTGGCGCCATTTCCAGCGTTATGTTCTTGAATTCGACGTGAAATATTAGTAGTATATCCTGTATATAATGTCCCATCTGAACACTCTACAATGTAGACATAATGACTCATTTGTTTATGTTACTTGAATCGCTCCTTTAGTATGTATTAACCGTGACAGTCGATTCGTTTCCAATATGGACCTCATCCACCATATCAACAAATAACCCATGTTCAATAACGCCTGGAATGGTACTAATGGAAGTTGCTAATTGATCTGGGGCCGTGATGTGGTCAAAATCACAATCATATATCAGATTCCCGTTATCCGTAATCACTGGCCCGTCTTTTTCTGTCGCTTCACGAAGTTTCGGATTCCCACCAATCGATTGAATCTGGTCAACTACATTTTTTCGAGCAAACGGAAGTACCTCAATTGGGATTGGTTGAACTAATTTGTCGACGATTTTTGTCTCATCGACCACGACGATAAATTGATCTGCAGCTGATGCAATCACTTTTTCACGCGCATGTGCACCGCCACCGCCTTTGACGACGGTATCATGTAGGACGCCGTCTGCTCCATCAATCGCTATATGAATCGTCTGTGCATCTGCGGGATCGATGATAGGAATATTCGCTTCTTTCGCTCGTGTATGGGATTGGTATGAGGTGGGTACACCTTGGATATCGAAGCCTCGATCAATACGGTTACTTAACGCTTGAATCGCATAATAAGCGGTACTTCCTGTCCCGAGTCCAACGATCATTCCATCATCAACACGCTGGGCTGCACTTTTGCCTGCCCGTTCCTTGGCTAGTTCGATATCATCATCCGGAGACATCAATACCACCGTTCATGCCGGCCGTGGTCACTGGAGCTGTTCGCGTACTGCCTCAGCATCATATGCTAAAGAAATTTGTCGTGACCGACCCCGCCCTTCAAGTTCATCATACTCTGCTTCGACAATTCCTAATTTGTCAAGTTTATTGATTAATTCTGAGTATCGAGTATATCCCAAACCTGTTCTGTCTTCGAATTCATCATAGATTTCGCCTGCTTGCCCGCCGTTGGTATCTGCAAGCACTTCGAGTAATGTGAGTTCATTGCCATCAAGCCCTTCAATACTTCTGGAGAGGTGGATGTGCTTCGATTCATCATAGGCTTCCTCAACATCTTCAACTTCAATTGCCGTACTTCCTCGCATTTCGGCATTTAATCCTGCTCGTCGGAGAAGATCGATCCCAACGCGTAAATCGCCTGTTTCGGCGGTTAACTCTGCAACCCGATCTAGGGCCCTATCTGGAACTGCCTCTTCTCTAAATCCTTTATCAATCCGGTCCTGTAAGATATCGACAATTTCTGGTTCATCGTAGACGGGGAAATAAGCCTCCTCTGGCCGGAATACACTTTGCACGCGGCCATCGAGATCTTCAATAACGTTTAAATCGAGATCTGAAGAAACGACGATAACACCGATTTTTGCGCCTGCATGGGCTTCGTGAGCACGTAATAGGGAATATAGTGTGTCGGAAGCCTCATCCTCATAGTAAAGATAATTCACATCGTCTAAGGCTACTATAAGGACTTCATCATCGTTGACCAACTTTTCTGACACTTGCCGAAACAGTTTTTTGAACGATATTCCACTTGAGGGTGGTTCGTATTCAAATATGTCCTCAAAAATTTTGGAAAATACTGAATAGCGGGTTGATTCAACTTGGCAATTGATCCGAACCGACCGCACACCCGATTGTGAACTCAATTCATCAAATAATTTCTGGATCGCTGTGGTTTTACCTGTACCCGGAGGTCCTCGTACCATTACATTAAGTGGTCGCGATCCTCGCATCGCCGGACGAATCGCATATTTGAGTGTTTCAAGTTGGCTCTCTCGATGTCTGAATACTTCCGGAACGTAATCGATTTCAAAGACATGCTCGTTCCGGAAGATAGATTCATCCCATGAGAGCATTCCCTCTTCAGGGTCGTTTGCCATTACTTTCACCATGGCCCTTGAAACTAATAAGGGTTAGTCAGACGTGCGTCGGAATTCCTTGTCGGCGGTCTATTATATTTGATCTTAAGTTACCGCTTTGTCCATTTCGTCAACAGTAGCGTTCCTTCAAAAAGGAGAATCATAGTTACGGAAATGATGATCTGTGCCATGCCGGTGGGATCAGGACTAAATAGAAATGAGATTCCCACGAACGCGCCCCAGAACAAAATACGTCGTCTGGCCAGCCATTGACGCGTGACCAGCCCCATCATCATGGCTAACATGATAAATAGCGGGATCTGAAACACGATGGCTAAATAGCCCATCAAAATCAGCATTAAATTGAATGTTTTGCCGAGTGCAAAGGCGATCTGTGTAACGCCTTGTGTATAATAGAGAAAATAATTGAAGATAACTGGAAGAACGACGAAATACGCAAACGTAACTCCGACAAAAGCCAAAATCAAACTTGTCGGCACAGCGGCAAGATAATACCGTCGTTCATGTGGGTAGAGACCTGGTCGCATGAATCGATACGTTTGATAAACAAACACGGGCAAAGCGACGATAAGCCCAACTAAACTAGCGACTTTAAATTGCGTGATGAGGAGTTCAAGCGGGCTATAAATATGGGGTTTTGCGATATCTGACCCGGGTAAAACAGAATACCACAGAAAATTAATTATTTCTTCACCGAACGGAAATGTCGCCACACTCACAATCCCAGCAATCCCAATCACGATCGCTAATCGTTTTAACATCTCCTCGATATGTTCCGTTAGTGGCATCTCCTCATCTTCTGGCGGCCCTTTATCCTTGTCAGGAATAGAGACCTCGGATCCCTCATCTTCAGTCCCTTCTTCCCATCGAGCATGTTTACTGGGATCCGACATTGGCTATCCCAATGTCATCGCTGGCTGATTATAGGCTTTTTCTCTCAATAATTCAGCACGTTGTCTAATTTATAGCTTAGAAGTACGATGTTGATTTATAAGGAAAATACGAGTTGAATAGCAATCCTGTACGAGAAGATTGATAATCGCAAAGTTGTTACTCACGATGAATGGCTACATCTGGCCCGTTCGATGAAGATACGATGAGTGCCATTAATAGTGGCCGCGAGACATTAGGCGTAACTCTCCGAACCATCCAAAAACGCCTACAGAAGGTATTTATTGCCTTTTTAATCGGCCTCCTTGTTGGGATTTTGGGCATGCGTAAAGTTGTTTGGCCAGAATTAAAAGAGGACCTTTTAGTAAAGGAAGCATCAGTCATCGCACAAACACCCTTTGATGTAATATTACTGCAAGTAAAAATTGGCCTTCTTTTTGGTATTTTGATGGCTATGCCGGTTCTGTTATATTATATGCGGGAACCATTACAGGAACGGGGCATTCTCCGACGCGTTCCTGTATCCCGGTGGAAAGCAATTCTTATTACCATACTCGCCACCCTGTTGTTCTTCGCAGGGGCAGTGTATGCCTACGTCGTGTTTTTCCCATTTATGTTCGCGTTTTTGGCCAACAATGCCTTGTCTGCTGGTTTAACGCCGATGTATTCGATTGTGGCATGGACACAGTTCATTTTGGTTTTGGGTATCTCCTTTGGCTTTGCCGCTCAAATGCCCTTGATTATGACTGCTCTTTCCTACAGTGGCATTGTCCGCTATGAAACATTTCGCGATAATTGGCGATATGCGGTTGTCGTTATATTTATATTTGGAGCAATTTTCTCTCCCCCGGATCCATTCACCCAATTAATGTGGGCGATGCCATTGCTGACATTATATGGGTTCAGTCTTTATCTTACCAAAATCGTCGT
Organism: Halobacteriaceae archaeon; assembly: GCA_042218485.1. Lineage (GTDB taxonomy): Archaea > Halobacteriota > Halobacteria > Halobacteriales > Halobacteriaceae > JBDGRB01. Next base: position 10,153 of record JBDGRB010000238.1, read on the forward strand.
TACTGCCAAACGGGGGAGCGATCAGGTTAGTATCCTCGGCACAGTTAGACAATATTGGAACCGTATCCTCGGATTTGGTGTACTTTGTGGGGGTATTATTTATTTCATTATTAGTTCCGGGGCATTGGCCTACTTTAATTCTACTATTCGTCAATCAATACCTGGAGTTATCCGTCCACCCCGGATCCAACCGATTCAAATAACCGGTATTAGTGAATCAGTTGATACATTCCTTGTCAGCATCGTAATTGGTATTTTTGTCATGGTTATTGCTTTCCTCTATTATTTGTATATATCACTTGGCCAGGTTGCAATGTCGGGATCATATTCCTCGACCGGTCGTGGTGAAATGTCACAGCCAGAACATATTGATTTAACAAATCTCGATGCGGAGGGCATTCGAGCTGCCCCACCAGAGGCATTTGAAACGTTAACTGAAAATGAAGCACTACAGTTAGCGGAGGACGCCCTTGATGAAAATAACCCAAAGAAAGCTCAAGCGATAATCGATCGATATGAGGAAACAACTGAATCAGGTGAAACTGAGTCAAGTGAGACGGCCGCCAGTGATGAGACAACGGCGGAGGAATCGGAATCCCCGTCGGACACTGGATTCGATTTCTCCGAACGCGTTAGTGATATGGCAGATATTCTCACAGAAGAGGAAACAACTGAGGAAGATATCGGTGGCTATTATCGGGATGTTCGATTTATTGTAAATAGTCTGCGGTCGAGGGCATTTCGTATTGCTGCTATTTTCCTTCTCGTTCTTGGGGGGACCTTTACCGGTCTCTATGCTGGTGGCATTGGTATTCTCGTTTCGGATTTCCTGTCACGTCTCCCACCGGAAGTTGCTCAAGATGAAATCCCTTTCCAAGTCATCACGCTCCATCCTGTTGAAGCGTTAATTTTCGAAGTGAAAGTCAGTACAGTCATGGCGATCATTAGCATTCTCCCCTTCTTGGCATATTATGCTTACCCGAGTCTCTCTGAGCGCGGACTCGTTGGTGGCAATCGAAACACATTATGGGTTTGGGGCGGTGCGATCATCGCCGGATTATTAGTTGGAAGTGCAATCGGATATCTATATGTCGCCCCAACAGTGATTTCATGGCTTGTGTACGATGCAATCAAGGCAGGAATGATAATTTCATATCGAGTGAGTAACTTCTTCTGGTTAGTCTTTCTGACAACAGCCGGAATCGGTATATTTGTAGATATACCGATCACGATGTGGCTATTCCATTCCGGAAATATTATATCGTATCGGACGATGCGCAAGCGATGGCGCGGTGTGGTAATTGGTGTATTTGTCTTCGCAGCGATTGTTACACCTGAAAGTGTTTATACGATGCTGATAGTGGGATTACCGATGATTTTAGCCTATTGGATTGGATTGGGTGGATTATGGCTGGCCACTACCTCATCTTCAATGTTGACTTCCAAAAGCGAGGCCTGATATTATCTATGTGTTTTTGGATGGATCTTTGTACCGATCAAAAGCAATCGGTTCTCCAGTCGGGAATTCAGTTGTCTGTTTTCGAGGCGAATCCGTAATTTGTTTTTACATCAGAGACCTCAATTTCTATCTCATCGCCTGTGTCCGCACCCTCTACAAAGATGGTATAGCCATCGACTTTTGCAATTCCATCACCTTCGTCGCCGGTGGATTCGATATCGACAGTCAGAATATCTCCTTCAGTAACTGGTGCGCTTATATAGTGTTTGCCAATAAGATACAGTTCAGCGGATTCTTCTCGTGTCGCTTCTGGCCGCGTCCGATTTACGTATTCAAATGTTTCCGTGAGGTTATCCTCAAAGCTTTCAAGATCTGGTCCTTCAAACACTTTGACTACAAAGTCACCATCTGGTGCAAGTACGTCGGCAGCTATTTGAAATGCTTGCCGAGCTAGATAGACACTCCGCGCATGATCGAGATTGTATTCACCGCTCATATTTGGTGCCATATCTGAAAGTACGACATCGACTGACGTCGCAATTTCTACAATTTCTTCTTTCGTTTCTTGATTCGTAATATCGCCCCGAATGAATGAAATCTCGATATCTGTATCTTCTAGAGGTTCGATATTTCGTTGATCAACACCAATCAGCCTGCCATTCTTGCCCAGGGATTCTGCTGCCACTTGTAACCAGCCACCCGGTGCAGCACCTAAATCAAGCACGGTATCGCCACGAGAAAAGAGATCATTTGATGCATCTAGTTGTTTGAGTTTATAAGCCGATCTGGCTCGGTAGCCTTCCTGTTTTGATTTATTGTAGTACTTATCTTTTCCTGTCATTACAATCACCGTTATCGTTGTACATGCGGTCGGGAACGGGTTTCCACGAAATGATGGACGTCTCGATAAATTTACTCATATGTATAAATGGGATGAATCCTGATAGGGCTGACGCTAATGAAGCGGCTTTCCGACGCATGAATGAAGGCACCTTTTTAAGGTATCGTTTCGTAGTCTCGGACAACATGTTTAAGGCGATTGTTAGTGCTGACACGCTCAAAACTACCCTCGACTCTGTGAGCGTGCTGGTAGATGAGTGTAAAATCCATCTCAATGAATCTGGCATTCAAATCCGAGCTGTCGATCCGGCCAATGTTGGTATGGTGAACCTTGAGTTAAGTGAGGATGCCTTTGAATCGTATGAAACTGATGGTGGATTGATAGGTGTCAATTTAACGCGGCTTGAAGATATCGCAGGAATGGCAGATACCGGCCAACTTATCCATCTTGAGTTGGATGAAGAGACTCGCAAACTACATATTCAAATCGATGGACTCGAATACACGCTTGCATTAATTGATCCGGACAGTATTCGGCAAGAACCGGATATCCCCGATCTCGATTTACCAGCTGAAATCGTATTAGAGGGGCGAGAAATTGATCGGGCAGTACGGGCTGCTGATATGGTGTCGGATCATATTGCTCTTGGTGTAGATGAAGATGATGAATTATTTTATGTCGATGCGGAGGGCGATACGGATGATGTCCATCTTGAATTGGATCGTGATGATTTAATTTCGCTGACTACCGGAAATGCCCATTCGTTATTTTCCTTAGATTACTTGAAGGATATGAATAAAGCTATTCCACGGAATGGTGAAGTCACTATTGAACTTGGCGAAGAATTCCCAGTCAAAATGCATTTCGAAATTGCTGAGGGTGAAGGAAACGTGACATATATGTTGGCTCCCCGCATTCAAAGCGAGTGAGTGTTCAAATGTTCGCCAATTGCAGATGGAAGTCCCTCTTCTAGGATCCTGTCAATGGCGGCAAGTAATAGAAGTTTCCCGCTCTAATTTTGACGCTTAACCATGTAATTGGGAAATCCTTCTCGATTTCATACCTATCTCAAAGTCACCTTCGAAGGCAAATTTCCGATTACTTTATCCCACCACATATGTTAGCCTCTTTTATGGATCCGCTCCACGCACGCTATCCATTCCTGCAATCGGCCCGTGAGGCGGTTGAGACGACTGATACGACCATAGAAACCATCGTAGCTGAAGAAGATCGCATCGTTGAACGGGCAATGGAGCGGATTCACTATACGATCGAAGATGGAACAATTGGTGATCAGGTTGCCGATCCGCGAATCGAATTGTTATCATATCCTGTGGCCCGGATATTGGTTTCTCTTGTTGATGAACGGGTGTTAAATCACCGCTATCCGCATTCCGAAGCGGCGACTGCATATCAACGATTTGTGTCGGAATTTGAGGCTGGCAATAATGAATTACGAAGTGTTTCCACTGATCGATTAACGCTACACGATCTCCTCGAGGAATTTGATCTAGAAGACAATGTTCAAGAATTCTCTGATGGGTTTCAAATCGATGTGTCTCCTTATTTAGCCCTCTCGGCAAGTATTAACGGAGAGGATTGGCGGTTGGTGAACCGGACAGTTACCAATGGTCGTGTTGAAATCACTCAAATTGAATTATACCGTCTGCTTCAACAGGCAATACATCAACGAATTCAGGAAGGTCTCCCCTTTTCGGTTCCCGAATCTATTGCGGACCATCTAACAGAACAAATCTCGCAGATCGAGGAGATGTTGGCAGATCTCGATCTCACGCGTGAGATTAATACGGTCGTGCCAGATTTATTCCCGCCTTGTATGAAACACTTATTAGACGAAATCCAATCGGGCGAACATTTAGAGCATCATTCCCGGTTTGCAATTACTGCCTTTTTAACCACGATCGGATTATCCACTGATGAAATCGTTGATATTTATCAGGTAAATCCAGGATTTGGTGAAGAAATGACTCGGTATCAAACAAATCATATCCGGGGAGAAACGAGTCCAACCCAGTACACACCACCAAGTTGTGCCACCATGAAGTCATATGGAGATTGTGTGAATATGGATGCATTATGTGAAGAAATTTCCCACCCGCTTTCTTACTATGAGGCAAAATTAGACGACGCTGATGAAGAGGAACTACAAGACTGGCGTGGAGAAACTGAGTGATTCCGTTTTTATCAAAATATTTCTCACGATAATATAGAGGGATGCCAGAGCTCTCGGCTATATATCCTACTCCTCCTGTCGTGTTGAAAGCCAGTATCCCATGACCGTCATAAACACAAGAAAGAGCACAATCCCACCGGTAATAATGTATGCTCCGAGATCAGCCAGTTCTTGACCGGTGACGATTCCGGCGACAATAGTCGGGACAATGAAGGTTAGCACGCCTACAATTGCCACGACGACTTCAATGACCGTCTCCTGCTCTACCATAAAAGTGGCTTTATTTGGGGACCCTAAAAGCACTTCGAAGCAATGTCGAAAAACACTAATTGATACTTCTTGATCATTCAATCAAGTCAGGGAAAGGCCACTTTGATTCGACAAGACCATCGAGATGTATGCAGTATTGAGGATATCACTCTTCGGAGAGTTTTTGTTGTTTGGAATGTCCGGTCAGTTCCTGAAAATCAATTCCTTCTCTGATCGCCTTTTCTTTTTTAACTCGATAATTCCCACTATCGGTTGTATAGAGATCATTTGGATGAAAAAAATACCAATCTTCACGATCAAATCGGACTCCGATTCGTGCTTTAGCGCCGAAATTTTGAGCAAAATAAATGAGCGCTTCCACTTCTTCGCCAGTAAGATAGATTGGATTTCCACCGCTTGATTTTACCTCGATGGCATAAAATTTCTCGCTATTCCCAGCAAGGACATCGGGAAGTTCGCGATCCGTGGCACTACCAGATGCTGGTGCTCGCATGACAGCAAATCCATTATCATCTAATTTATTTACCAATTCGCGTTCCCGTCGGTCGCCTTTATCGTTTGCACTAGCCATTATGTACCGTGTTTCCAGCTATTCATATACTCACGTTGCTCCTCAGTGAGAGTGTCGATTTCGATTCCTTCAGCATCGAGTTTTATTTCTGCGATTTCACGATCCAGAGAGTCCGGAACGTCATGGACACCAGGCGCATAGGATCCTTCAATGAGTTCTTGAATGCTCACTGCTTGAATACCGAAACTTTGGTCCATTACTTCGATCGGATGGCCTAACGCAATCGGACTTGCTAAATTAACTAATCGGCCCTCAGCAAGTACATTTATTCTATTTCCATTGGCAAGTTTGTATTCTTGAATTCCTTCCCGCGGTGTGTTTTCGTCGACAGCCATTTCTTGTAGGCCATCAACATCGATTTCAACATCAAAGTGGCCGGCATTGGCAAGCACAACCCCATCCTGCATTTTTTCGAAATGATCAGGAGTTATTACATCACGGTTGCCGGTGGTTGTAAGGAAGATATCACCGATGGGTGCTGCTTCGGCCATTGACATCACGTCATAGCCTTCCATATGAGCTTGAAGTGCTCGGCGCGGATCGACTTCCGTTATAATAACGTTTGCATTTTGCCCTGCTGCCTTTTTTGCTATTCCTCGCCCACAGTAACCATAACCTGCGACAACGATATCTTTCCCAGCAAATGATAAATTCGTCGTCATTGCGATATTCGCAAGTGATGATTCCCCTGTTCCATGGACATTATCAAACAGGCGTTTCATTGGTGTATCATTCACAGCAAAGATTGGATATCGAAGCTCACCATCTTCATCCATAGCTCGAAGTCGATGTACACCTGTTGTGGTTTCTTCACACCCACCAATTATTTCAGCTATCTGTTCGGGAAATTGTTCATGAATCCGGAAAACCAAATCGCCACCGTCATCAATAGTTAGATCGGGTTTGTGTTTGATGACTGCATCAATAGCCGTATAATATGTTTCTTCATCAACATCGTGTTTTGCATAACTTGTTATTTGTTCATGCGTATCTAATGCAGCGCTGACATCGTCATGCGTAGAGAGAGGATTGCAGCCAGTGATAGCAATTTCTGCGCCGCCTGCAGCCAGCGTTTCAACTAATGCGGCCGTTTTGGCTTCGACGTGCATTGCCATACCGATAGAATATCCGTCAAAGGGTTGGGTCTGTGTGAATTCTTTGTTGAGCGTCTGCAGAATTGGCATATGCTCCTTTGCCCAGTCTATTTTCTGTCTTCCATCGGGTATCTTATCGCCAGGGTTCGCTATTTGGCTACGAATAGAACCAATATCCATACTCACAAAGATAGTGTAGCGAGCCCTAAATTCTGCCGAATTGCCAATTATTGCTATTCTCATCTATTGCAGAGCAGGACTATATATCTATCAAAAACAATTTCGTGGCCTGCTTGAGACGAGCGATCTCAACCTATCATTCAGGACGGATTTTCAACACGATCGATTAATTGTTCTGCATGTGTTGTCGCCTGCTCACGAACTGTCTCTTCGTCAAACACTCTCACATTCCGATCCTTCATAAGGAACTCACCATCACAGATTGTATGCACAACATCGCTACCCTGGGCTGCGTATACGATATCACTGATAGGCGAGTGAGCGGGTGTTAAATGTGACGTTTCAAAATCCAACACTGTTAAATCGGCGTTCTTCCCGGGACTAATTTGGCCCGAATTTATTCCTAAAATCTTGGCATTATTGACCGTTGCCATTTGGAGAGCTGTGGGAGCACTTACTGCTTTGGCAGAATTAGCTGCAAGTTTTCCCAGTAACGCTGCATCTCGCATTTCACCTAAGATATCCAGATCGTTATTTGATGCTGCTCCATCTGTTCCTAATCCGACTGTTATTCCGTGATTGATCATCGTTTGAACTGGCGCCTTGCCACTCGCTAATTTCATATTCGACGCGGGGCAGTGAACGACGCCAACGCCTGCCGAACTGAGGATTTCAATTTCTGTATCGCTCATATGAACACCATGCGCAATAAAATCACCTTCTTCGGCCATACCAAGATCGGCAGCATACTCGAGGGGACGACATTCCTGTTTATTAACGATCGGTTCTACCTCTTCTTTGGTTTCATTTGCATGATAGTGAAGGGGAACACCCGCTTCATGAGCTCTGCGTGCAGCCTCTTTTAGGATGGTCTCCTCGACAGTCGTGAGACTATGAGGCATTACTGCTGTCTGTAACCGTCCGTTTGCTGTGTCATCATATTTCTTTGCGATTTGAATACTTTCTTCGAGATCGGCTCTGCCTTCTTTAGTTTCCTTGCCAGCCGTGACAATTCCGTGCCCAATGCGAGCACGGATTCCTGACTGATCGACGATATCTGCAATTTCTGCCATTTCAAAATACATGTCTGCAAAGGCTGTTATTCCAGCCTGTATCATTTCAAGGATTGCCAACTTGGCCCCAATGCGAATATCTTGGCTTGAGAGTTGAGCTTCTGCCGGCCAAATATCTTCTTGTAACCAGGCATTTAGTGGTTTATCATCAGCATATCCTCTGAGAAGCGTCATCGGTGTATGTGTATGGGCGTTGATTAATCCAGGAATGGTGACACAGTGTTCGACATCTATTACTGTCTCTCCGGTGTCGGTTTCGCCGACTTCCTCGATACGTCCGGTATCTTGATTGACAAGAATATCACCGCTTGTAATCTCTAATGACGGTGTCAAATAATACCCGTTCACTAACTGAATCGTACTCATTAGGTATCCTTACCGCGCTATCGAATCGTTTAACCGCTTATTATTCATGTTTTATGATACACTGGTTTTTATTTCTCATTGTGAAAGGAGACAATCACAGTCCCTCAAATCGGGGCGGTGGCGAATAACGTAATACTGTACGTTATCAGTAACGCCCCAAGCAAGGTCACCGTATAATGAACAATGGTCACCAGCGCTGTGGTTTTATATTGCAATCGATAGGACAAGTGGATCGCAACGAAATCAACAACGAGACTCGTTCCGATGATTACATATATTGGATATCTGATTAGCGCCACAACTGCGGTAGCTGTGACAAATCCAACTCCAAATGCGGGTTTTAATGAAACGTCACCTACTACATATCGTGCAGCTATATATGCAGTAATTGAATAAAACAGCACGCCCACAAAATAGGTACCTAAATATTCAATAATAGTTCCACTGCTGGGCGCAACCTCTATAAGCACAGCAAAGAACATAAACGCCGCCGTCTATTCGAGGAGCCCGAGATCCTCTAATTCTGAGACGATTTTGTCAACAGCATGCTCCGCATCTTTTGGTTCTTTGCCGCCGGTAATGACTAATTTTCCACTACCAAAGAGGAGTGCCACGACATCTGGCTCATCAAGACGATAAACTAAGCCAGGGAACTGTTCTGGTTCATATTCAATATTCTCCAGTCCCAATCCGATCGCAATTGCATTGAGATTTAACTGACGGCCCAGATCGGCGCTTGTGACGATATTTTGGACGACAATTTCGGGACTTTCCTCAACATTGATATCGAGTTCGCGGAGTTTATCAAACACGATATTCAGGCTTTCATGCACATCCTCAGTACTTTTGGCGCCAGTACAGACGATTTTTCCGGACCTGAATATCAGGGCTGCAGATTTTGGGTCTTGGGTGCGATAAACGAGACCTGGAAATTGCTCTGGATCGTAATCTGCCCCTTCAAGATCCATCGCAACACTTTGCAGATCGAGTTCTTGGCCAATACCCGTTGAGGCTACCACATTCTCAATATTGATGGTTTCCTTTGGGTCTGTCATATATTCGATTTAAATAAGGTATTTAAGATTTATAAAGGTTGGCAGTTTCACTGCCTCTTGGTTTTGTCCATTCTTTTAAATAAGCAGATTATTCGCTTTGTGCTTCATTTACTGATGAAAATATTTTGTATTTATTTTATAGTGCATTGCCTCGTAGTTCTGGAGACTAAAGGGAACAAACGGTAGCTAGAGGTCTGGGAATAATTGTTTGGAGAGTAATAGTAATAATTACAAAAACTGACCGCTTCAGACACGAAATAGGACTTGTGTTTGCAATTGAATTAGCCGGAACTGATGAGCGGTTTGCTGTCGCTGAGGCTAAAACAGCGGCAACTGACGTTTCACTTATTGGTGAAGGCCTTGCTACATGTTCATCTCTCAATTCGACCCGATTCTCTGGACTAGCGTTCACGCATTGTGCGAGCAAAGTTATCGCTCAGACCTCACCGACGATTCACGACGCGAAGACTGCGTTGCGTGATAAATGCGTGGATCGTGACGGGACGGTTGCTGTTCGAGCACGAAATATTCATTCCACACTTGAGATAGATACCCAGAATGTAGAGGATATACTTGGCGAAGTCCTGACTGATGCCGGGTATGAAGTCGATCTTGATTCTCCTGATAATGAACTTCGTGTGCTTTTTACACAATCATATGAAAATGATGCGGGAATCTGTATATTGGGCTGGGCTGAAAATCGCCCAACCCGTGATTTCCATTTGCGCCAACCGTCTGATCGACCGTTTTTTCAACCAGGTAGTATGGATCCAGCCTTGGCGAGAGCCGTCGTTAATTTTGCAGGTGCAGCACCCAATACTACTCTGTTAGATCCAATGTGTGGTACTGGTGGACTTTTGATTGAAGCGGGCCTTCTCGGGGCAACTGCGCTTGGATGTGATGTCCAGTGGGAAATGACGACCGGGGCCCGTCAGAATCTCTCACACTATCTCGATAGCTCGGATTTTGGAATATTTCAATCTGATGTGCGAGCCTTACCTATCTGTGAAGGCACTATCGATAGCATCGTTTTTGATGCCCCCTATGGTCGCCAATCGAAAATTACAGGAACAACGCTTCCACGACTGATTGAATCTGCATTACAGGAATCCCACCGACTTACCTCACACGTTGTGATGGTAGGTGATCAATCGTGGAAAAATATTGCTACAACTGTTGGCTGGACTGTCGATGAAATATTTGAACGACGGGTGCATCGGTCGTTAACACGATATATTCATATATTATCACACTGAGCATCGAGCCACTTACGTTACTGGTCATGCCTAATTAGCCATCGTATTCAATGCCGCAAGAAAATGACTCAAATGGAGTCGGTCATTTGTTCCATGGACAAGGTCCATATCAATTTTTCCTGCTTGTTTATAGACGCTGGCTAGATCATTATTGGCATATCGAGTCTGAGCAATCGATAAAATTTCCTCCAATACCTCTTGTCCGTCGAGTCCCTCATCAACTAATAAATCATCTAATATGCTTCTTGCATCAGTGAACTCGCCGTTTTCGGCTTTTTCCAGCATCGTTTCTATCATTTCATCTCGACCCGTTTCGGAAAGGACTTCGTATGCGGTATTCATTGTGATTGTTTCGACATCTTCGGCTACCGTTTGTGTACTTGTGATGGCTTTTCGAAGATTACCATTTGTATACCCTGCAATGTATTCAACTCCTTCCTTGTCATAGTCGACCCCTTCGTTGTCGAGAATGGATTTCAGAATTTTAACTATTTCATCAGTCGTTGGAGACCGCATTGGAACCTGAAAACATCGTGAGCGGATTGCGGGAATCAATTTTGATGGCTGACGAGTCGTTAGAATAAATTGCGTTGCTTCATAGTATTGTTCCATAACCCGCCGGAGTGCCTGTTGAAAATCTTCCCGAATCGCCTCTGCATTATCGAGTAACAGTGTTTTATAATTGCCAGAAACTGGCGGATAACTCGCACTCTCCTTGAGAACGTGATTTATGAGATCTGCCTTCGATGATGAACGTTTCCGCTGTGATGAAATAAATGTAGCAAAGCGTGGGTCATTGCTTAACTCATCTTTTGTCATGCCGAAAAAATCAGCTACATTAATGACCAGTAAATCATTCTCAGGATCATCATGTGCCTCCTCTGCAAGGGCTTTGACTGCGGCCGTTTTGCCGCAACCGATCGGTCCTTGGACAATTAGGTTTATGGGATCACTTTCAGCGTGTTGGAGCGTCTCTCGCACCTCATCTTGGGGCAACTCTTCCAGCGTAGGCTGGTATTGATCGATCCACAGCGGAGATTCCATTATTATATAGCAACCGTTAGATACGGAAGAACCTCATTATTTGGATTTTCTTCCTTTGGCTGGTCTCTAGCTATGGAATCACAGAGTATACGATACCTATTTTTCACTATTATAATCCGATACGGGTTTAGTCGTGACCTCCTCACAATGAAATAATGACACTTCATGTAACGTTTCTTGGGACGAGTGGGGCCGTTCCAACCGTCGAGAGAAACACAAGTTCTATATTTATCAATCGGGATGGAGATTTGTTACTATTCGACGTCGGTGAAGGAACACAACGACAAATGATGCGGTTCGGCACCGGGTTTAGCATCTCCCATATTTTTATCACTCACTTGCATGGTGATCATGTATTGGGTTTGCCTGGCCTGATTCAAACATGGGAATTTAATGATCGCGAACAACGTGTAGAAATATATACACCCCCTGGAACAAGCCATCAAATCAGTGAATTAATACATGTTCTTGATACTTCTCCCTCATTTCCAATTACAATAACGGAAGTCCATCCAGGGGATCGAGCAATAGCATTCGAAGAATATCATATCAAAGCATTTGAGACAGACCACCGGACAACTGCTGTTGGGTATGCATTAATTGAATCGGAACGCAAAGGCCGATTCAATCGAGAGAAAGCAGAAGAACTCGGCGTCCCTGTCGGCCCGAAATTCTCAAAATTACACGAAGGAGAGTCGGTGAAATTAGAGGATGGGCGAGTCATTGAACCCGATCAAGTCGTTGGACCGCCAAGACCAGGACGCAAAATCGTATATACTGGTGATACGAGACCAAATGCCAAAACTACCGACATAGCTGAATCGGCCGATTTATTGATTCATGACGCAACGTTTGCAAGTGAAAAGCAACCTCGCGCTCACGAAACAGCGCACGCAACAGCAGCACAAGCCGCAGAGATTGCCCAGGAAGCTGAAGCAAAACGGCTTGCGTTGATGCATATCTCATCACGCTATGCTAATGATCCAACTGTCCTCAAAGAGGAAGCAGAAGCGGTATTTGATGGTGAAGTATTACTCCCTGCGGATGGACGCACTATCGATGTTCCCTATCCGGAGAGCCAATGATTTTACGCCTATTTAGCTAATATTTTCAGATATGACAACGACTGATGAACTCGCTACTTTTATTCAGGAAACAACATACGATGATTTGTCAGCTGATGTGCGTGATGAACTGAAAAAACGATTAGTAGATTCGATCGGCATCGCCATCGGCGCTCTTGGGGCGGATCCAGTTGATCAAGTGAAACAAACAGTTACAGCGACGCAAGGATCGGATTCATGCCATCTCATCGGCGAAACTACGACTGCGTCTCCACCAGGTGCTGCAATGTATAACACTGCACTTACTCGATATTTAGATTTCATGGATTCATTTTTGGCCCCCGGTGAGACGCCACATCCAAGCGATAACATCGGCGCTGCTTTAGCGTGTGCAGATTACCAGGATGTATCTGGCCGTGAACTTCTCGCTGCCATCGGGATCGCATATGAACTCCAGGGAGAATTTGCTTGGAATGCCCCTGTCCGCGATAAAGGGTGGGATCATGTCACTCATACTGTTATAACAGCAACGGCACCTGCAGCAAAATTACTTGATTTAGATCACGAGGCAACTCGCAACGCCATCGGCATTGCCGGTACAGCCCACAACGCCCTGCGAGTTACACGCACCGAAGGGATAAATGAGTGGAAAGGCATTGCATCAGCTAATGCCGCTCGAAACGCTGTCTATTCTGCCATGTTAGCAAATAACGGGATGGAGGGCCCGGTAAACCTCTTTGAAGGTCAGAAGGGTTGGAAGCAAGTTATTGCAGGTGACTTTACAATTGACCCGGATCACACCTGTTCGCGGGTGTTCGATGTTATGACGAAACGATATGTGGCTGAAACGTATGCCCAATCAGCCGTAGAAGGGATTATTGAACTCGCGTCGGAACATGACATTCATCATGATGAAGTAGCCCGGATCCACCTCGATACCTTCGAAGGAGCAAAACTCATTATCGGCGGAGGAGAAGGCGATCGACACACTGTAGAGACCAAAGCACAAGCTGATCATTCGCTACCATATATGTTAGCCGCTGCACTGATTGACCGCGAGTTGACTAATGAAGCGTATACACAAGAACAAATCCAACGTGACTCGGTGCAGAGATTGCTGCAAACTGTCACTGTTGAAGCGCGTGACGATTTAACAGAAGCATTTGAAAATGGAAAAATGCCGGCAGTTATCGATATTGAATTAGAAGATGGTACATCATATCATATCGAAAAAGAGGACTTCCAAGGCCATCCACGAAATCCAATGGACTGGGACACTATAGAAGAAAAATTCACGACTATGGCATCCCAAAAATATGATGAATCTCAACAAGACGCGATCATCTCAACTGTGAAGCATCTCGAAGAGTATGATGTGGATGAATTATTATCTCTTCTTCAATAATTGATATTGGTATAACAACCTTCGTGGACTCTTATCGGCCGTACAATTATTCTTTCAGGGGTGTATATATACATTTGCAATGACAAGA
>JBDGRB010000160.1:0-24051 GCA_042218485.1 Halobacteriaceae archaeon
GCCAGAACGGGAGTCCACGCTGAATCCCACCGCTTTAGCGGTGGGTAGCTCAATCTAATATAATTTAACAGCATAAAAGATGGCGGAACTCTTTCCGAAATGAAGTGAACTTCCTTAGGTTGCTGAGCGAAAGATCATAGGATAGTTCACATATGGTTGAGCCGAATACTTGGGGCTGGACCCGAGGCGACTCACGGAGTTAGTAGTACCCTATTGAGAACTACGAACCCAACATAACTGGCAATAAACGCAGTTAGTAAGGACCCAATCCAGGCAAACACCGTATATATCATTTTTCGTTTACTGATATTGCTACCACCTGCTACATATCCACTACCGATAATTGCGCTAACAATTATTTCATTAAATGATATTGGGATTCCATAGAAGACAGCAATTTGTGCAATAGCAAATGAGGGAATCATTGCTGCTATTGATCGGCGGGGGCCAAGGGAGGAATAATCTTGAGATAAGGCTTTAATCATACGGGGTGCACCCGTCCAAGACCCGATTAATAACCCCAATCCGCCACCAATTAGAATATATATCAAAGCTATTTCGTCCCCGATCAATGGAATTAACGGACCTACTGCCAATCCGACTTGACTCCCTCCAGCAGAAAACGCGACAAGTCCACCGAGACTGAGCAGAAAATGTCGTTGCCCACCTTCTGCATCTCGCCGAACATCAATAAAGAGAACACCCGCGATCAAGATCCCGACTATCCCGGTCAGTAGAAACTGACTCAGGAATTGATTGACCGGAAGCATTGTTCGATATGTATACGCAAACGATTGTGCCTGATCGGGTGGGCCTAATACCACGAATTTTATATTTGCGATAATACTCCCGACAATGAAACCTAACGCAGGAATTGTAATTATATCACGATTAACTTCGCGTAAAAACTTTGCTGTCAAATATGCTATACTACTACCCACAAAGGGGACAAGGATCCAAAGTGTCACGATTTCTTTGTATTTTGGGATGGCTGGTTGTCCGCCAAGCGCAAGACCGGCTCCCACAACTGCTCCGGTTGAGGTAAATGCAGTTGCTATAGGGTATCCCATAAAAATTCCAATAGCGACAAGGATCGCTGCAGTAAGTAACGCGATTGTGGCGGCAATCGGCGTGAGATTTGTTCCAATTATCAACTCCTGACCCATCGCCTCCGATACATTTGCTCCTTGAAACACTGCGCCAAGAAATCCCAGGATCCCAACGAAAAATCCAGCTCGCATGACAGGAATTGCGTTTGCACCAACTGCCGGAGCGAAAGGTGTCGAACCACTAGACCCTGCACCTATCGACCAAGCCATAAATAAACTCGCCATTCCAGCGACAACTAACGTAATAACTCCAGAGACCACGTCATCCCAATCTCAACACTTTAATTACATAGTTCCAGCGAAACAATTCTATTCACATAGCTCAAGAGAAGGATTCAATCTTGGTTCGGGAGATATTCCTGTGAGGGGTTCAGTCAAGCCTCAAGGCGCCCTGTCAGTTATTTCTATAGACTACAATAACAAATCATTACTCGATTACTTTATTGAGGGGATTGTACTCTTCACAGTACAGAGTATGTCACTGATTTGAGGATGAAGAAATATTTTGCTCTGTCGTTTCCGGTGGAGCAACGCCTTCAGCGGCCTCTACAGTATCAGTCTCATGTTCTGTATTCACATGCCATCGATCGATTCTATCATCATACTGACGCAACAACGTACTCACGTCTGATTTTAACTCATCATTATTGATATTTACTTCAAGAATAAACTCTTCTTGACTCCGCACACGTTGAATATTGGCACTTATTAATTCGTTATCGAAATAATATGGGGTAAATTGCGTCATGACTCGTTTATATACTGTATTTTCGACTTTACGTAAGGCCTGACGACTTGCCGTATCAACGGCTCTGACCATATAGTCGATCGAATCTTGCCATCGGTCAACAGCTCCCTCAGTATCGTCGTCTTCGAGTTTTTCATACGATTCGCTCAATCGTTTGCTTGCTGTTTGAACGTCCTCGTTTGGTTTCTTACCGGCTTTTTCACCCTCCCCTTCGTTGACACTTGCCTGCTGAGCGGTTTTATCATTCATCTCTTCTTCAATCCGTTCAAGCGGCTTTGGACGCCACTCTTCCCACTCAGATACCGCTTCTGAATCGGCCCCTGTTTCTTGTAAGGCCCGCGTGATTCGTTCTCCGAATTCGACTATTTCTTCCCAGTCACCTCGGATTTTGAATCCCGATATCGTCTCTTCCATCTGTTTCGGTATAGGATATCGAGTAATATACCACTGTCGACTTTTCGAAATCAGAATTTTAATGCATGTTGGCTTGCAGGATGTTCAGTAAGCATGCCCATCGCAGATCGAGAAAATGCCCAGCTCATTACTCATGCATTGGCAAAGGACACACTCACCCAAATCCGGAGAAAGGATACCGAACAAGTGGAGTTTCGGAAGGGCCTCGTTAAACTTGGCCGGATCTGTGGATATGAAATAATAGATGGAAAAATGGAAACAGAACTTGTCACAATTGAAACGCCACTTGCAGAAATGACAAGCGAACGTGTTACCGGCATGGAAAATGTCGTTATTGTTAACATTCTCCGAGCAGCGACACCATTCGTTGAGGGGTTACTCAAGGCATTTCCACGGGCCAAACAAGGCGTTATTAGTGCCGGTCGAAACGAAGAAGAACGACGTCCTGATGGTAGTTTTCCGATCACGATAGATTATGTAAAACTCCCAGAATTATCCGCCGATGACACGGTAATTGTTGCGGATCCAATGTTAGCTACAGGTTCAACGATGTGTGCTGTGCTAGAACATCTATTAGGTGATCATCCACAAGGACTTGATTTATACGTCCTTGCTGCAGTAAGTGCTCCTGAAGGCCTTCAACGTGTTAATAGTGAATATCCAACCGTCGACCTTCTCACTGTCGCTATCGATGATTATCTTGACGAAGAAGGGTTCATTGTCCCTGGTCTCGGTGATGCTGGCGATCGTGCCTTTAGAACGAATTAACTCTTCGAATAGAAGAGTACCTAGACTACCATCGAAAAATTAGACGATCTGAAAAATATAAATTTCTCCGGATACTCTTAAGGAATATGGAATACTATACCCGTGAATTTGCCCAGTATTTCGGGTATGCAGCTATTCTCGTAGCTGCGATGATCATTATGGGATTGATTCCAGGTATTCCTCCCGATGTGCCTGTCTTTTTGATCTCGATACTCGGTGCCGGTCTTGTCTTTTTGTCATTACAGCAAGGGAGCGATCCAAAACTGGAAGATCTTCCCTCAGGGCCAACCGAAGATTTACCCCGCAATTGGCGGATGTTTATTTTCGGTTCTAGTACATTTGCGTGTAGCTGGGCGTTTTTATTGTTAGTGGTATATTGATCCATAGAGGAGCGTTTCATCTTTGTTATATTATTTTGCAATAATACTGTGTGACCGACCGTTGCCGATAGAGCACTAATACTCACGTCGCTCCGGTACTCCTGAGGAGGCGTTACTGGCTACAAATCCTGCAAAAAAGTTGGATGTGAGAAATACTTTACTTATTACCTATTCTATATCGAATATGCAATATCGATATCGAGGTGAATACATGTGAGTGAATCGGACCCCTGTCAACGCTGTGGCGAACCGGTATCGGATGCGTTATCTCGAACCGTTCGACTCACAGTTGATCGATCACAAATCGATGCCCAACGGTTGTGCCCGGAATGTTTTGCTGAATGGATCGATCGATATAACGAACAAATGAAACAGAGTACGACGGAAGAAACCGATGATTCGGAAATTATTATCGATTAATTGATGCCAAATTTCATGGCGTGTATACTTGTCTGATTATTGATTTTTCTTTCGCGATAGGTGTTGAACTATGATTCGTTTTCATCGTCCTTCGTTTCATCATCATTTTCTTCTATTGAAAGCCCTTCATTCGGGTCTCGTTCCAGAGCTTTTGGTACATCTTCGTGATCGTTATATCCAGCAAACCATCGAATAATCCGTTCCAGTCTATCCACTACATGGGCGGGTTCCCCACTTCTCGATAATTCATGTCCCTCGCGTGGATATCGAACTAATCGAGTATCAACATCATTTTTACGCATAAAGAGATAGAACATTTCTCCGTTATTTACTGGGACTCGAAAATCATTATCCGAATGAATAACGAGCGTTGGCGTTGATACGGAATGGGCATGCGCAACTGGCGAGTGTTCCCAGAGGAATGACGGTTCTTCCCATGGTGTCGTTCCAAAATCACCCTCAATGAGTTTGAATGCATCCGTCGATCCATAAAACGAAGCAAGGTCATACACTCCACGTTGGGCAACAGCCCCATCGAAATAATCCGAATGACCGACAATCCAACCGGTCATATACCCACCGAAACTTCCGCCCGTTACGAATGTATTCGCTTCATCAACATACTCACGTTCAGCAACTGTTTTGACCCCTGCCATGACATCAGACATGGTGACATTGCCCCAATCTCGTTCTATCTCCATTACAAAATCCTCGCCATAGCCAGTTGATCCACGTGGATTGCACCAAAATACAACATACCCTTCATTGGCGAGCGTTTGAAATTCATGCCACATTGTTCCCGATGTGGTCCACATAACATGCGGGCCGCCGTGAATCTCAACAGCTAGTGGATAGGTTTGATCGGGATCAAAATCGGGGGGCGTAAGTACCCATCCTTGAATATCAAAGCCATCATTTTCGAACCAGATTTCTTCGGGCTCGACCACACTATGAGTGTCTAAATAGTCCTCATTAACTGACGTCAATCGTTTTTCATCAGTACCATCGGTCTTTGCAGCGAAAATATCGCCTCGATGATTCCATTCACTCTGCGCATATGCGAGAAATCGTTCACCAATTGAAAATTCCGTTAAATGCCGGTTTCCATCCAAAATAATATCGGGTTCTTGATCGCCATCTCGGGGGACGCGGCGTAGCAGAATACCTCCTTCATCAGGTGTGGAAAAATACAAATATTCATCATTCGGATCCCATTCAAATCCGCCAACAGTCCTATCGATCGTGTCAGTTACTGACCACGTTTCATCGGTTTCTGGATCCAATACTTTTAGTTCTGTTTGTCGCATCGTCAATTTCTCTTCTGGAGTGAATGGATAGGCGACCTTATTATCCTCCGAAACAGCGATGCGTGGAAAGCCAGTGGTCGTTAGCAACGTTTCTACTTTATCACGCTCGAAATCATACATATCAATGTCATATTCGTAACTATCATCGGGATCTTCGCCGCGTTGGGCAGTATAGAAGAGCGTTGATTCATCCCCCCATGCCGGTGATGAAAAATCGAGGTCACCATCCGTGATACGCTTGACTTCGTCTTGTTGTAAATCGTAAATATAAATATGGCTCCGTGTCCCATCAATATAGCTCGCATTTTGTCGATAAATATGTCGATCGATTACTCGAGGATCAGGACTTTCACGTTCATAGTCATCGGTTTTTTCGCAATCATGCCCTTCGTTTCGTTCCTCTCCAGTGACTGATTGAGTAAATGCAATCCGTGAACTATCTGGACTCCAGGTTATATTCGAAACACCGCCAACGACCTTCGTTACTTGCTCTGCTTCACCACCATCAGTGGGCATTATCCACAATTGTGGGCCTTCTTCCTCTTCATCTCGAACACTCACGAATGCGAGATGATCCCCATCAGGACTCCACCGCGGTTGACTGTCACTTCCTTCTTCGGCGGTGAACCGTTGGGCTCCGTTGTCATCAGTCGACACCGTGTAGACAGTGGTCTCATATTCATCATCGTCAATTGGTTCTTTCCGAATAAATGCAACTGTGTCCTCATCCGGGGATAACCGAGGGTCACTAACCTGTACGATGTCTCGATAATCAGCTGCAGTTATCTGATCCATTTGTATTACTGTGTGAATGCAGTCGGGACTGATATATTTTCGTTTCGAAACCCACTCTCAAATATCGTTGATCGTCACTTGACCATGAGTTGCATCATAACCTTGTTCCACCCCCTTCGCCCTCCTGTCGGCTGTTATAATGTGATTTCCATTAACTTATTTCAACCCTTCGAACGAAGGACAATTCCTTAATATCCGTAATTAATTCACTCGGTAGATTTTCACCGATGACAATATATAATCGTGGTTCATCAGTGAATTCTGGATCCTCGCTAATGGTTTGCCTGATAGAAATATCGTAATCAGCAATAATTGATGTAATCATTGCGACAATCCCTGATTGCTCAGCATCCTCGACCTCAATCTCCAAAACAGTGAGATCGAGCACGGGAGCAAGATCCATTAAACTAGGAATTTGTGAAATATTCTGGAAAATCTTCCGTAATTGGCTATCTTCCAATATTGCATTGGTAGTCGCATTCACGACCCGTCTGTCTACTCCCGCTTCTTTGGCAACTTGTGTATCAGGAATTTCGATTGATCCTGATACAACACGTCCTTCATCATTGACTGAAAATCCCCGTTCTAAAAGGAGTTTAATTACTGCTTGTTGTCCTGGGCTATTTTCAAATTTTTGCATTATCGTATCGAACATATCTTTAGCGTCTTGGATACTCCATATCGATCTTTAATTCAAGACTTATATGCAACACCTTTGGCAATATACTTAAACAATGGTACATTTGCTTCGATATCACTCCCATACGCCATTCTGAATTGGTGAGTTATCCAATTGGTCTTTTTATTATATGCAAATATAATAGATTGATTGCGGTTCTATCTCATATTCGACAGATAATGGGCATTTCTAATAGAAAACGCAAACGCAAGGTCTAACCCATAGGCTTGCAAAGTTTCAGGTTGATGCCAACTGTAGAATACCTTAATTATGAAGTTCTCGACGATCACGGTTGGGATATGGATGATGACGATCTGTTTGAAAAGGCGGCTGATGCTGATCTCAGTGATGAAGATTATGGGACATTGGAGGTAAATCAGGGCGAGTATATTTTGGAAGCTGCCGAAGCACAAGGCTATGATTGGCCCTTTTCCTGTCGGGCAGGCGCGTGTGCGAACTGTGCAGCAATCCTCAAAGAAGGGAAAATCGATATGGATATGCAACAGATCCTCTCAGATGAGGAAGTTGAAGAGCGAAATGTACGATTGACATGTATTGGAAGTCCTGCAACTGATGAAGTAAAAATCGTCTATAACGCCAAACACCTCAACTATCTCCAAAATCGAGTGATTTAATTTCTGTTGAGTTATACGCTAATTGCGGAACTAATTTGATAGTTTAGTTCTCTTATATCAGTAGTGCCCGGAATACTGGATATTATCCGATTATTGGCTATCCCTATTTTTGGAGCAGCAGCATGGCGTGATTACCGTACTCGACGAGTGCCGAATCATTATTGGTACCCATTGGCTGTGCTTGGTATTCTACTCATACTTTGGGAAGGTTGGCAAAAATATATCCTGTCGACACAGTTCGGAAAAGTATACCTCTTTCACGTATTTCTTAGCATTGGTATATTAATTCCGCTATCGTATTTTTTCTGGAAAATGGGGGGGTTTGGCGGCGCAGATGCTAAAGCCCTCATGGTAATCGCAGTATTATTCCCAACTTACCCGAGATATATGTTTGAGGGAATTTTTGTGCCCCTTGTACAGGCGCCGATTGGAATATTTTCCATAACTATTCTTACAAATACTGCTTTATTGGGACTTCTCTATCCGCTTCTCTTAGGAATTCAAAATTCCGTTCGTGGGAATATTTCGATATATATGTTCGTTGGAAAACCTGTCCATTGGTCAACTGTCCCAAACGAACATGGTCGACTGTTATTTGGACCAGATAATGACTTCACAAGTCAGGGTCTTGATATCGATGCGTTGCGGATGTATCTTCGATGGCGAGGGGTATCATTGGCTGAGTTACGTGAAAACGAACAACTCCGCGAGCCAAGTACATTACCCGAAACGCCAAATCCTCCAACTGATGGGGCGATACGAACTGATGGCGGGCAATCGGTTAGGGATCCATGGGGAGCAGCTACATTTTTAGATGATATCGATCACAATGCCTATGGGACCACACCATCACAACTACGTGATGGGCTAGACAAATTAACCAGCAACACGACCGTATGGATTTCACCTGGGATCCCGACGCTCGTCCCGATGTTAGGTGGTTTGATAACTGGCATCATATATGGGGACATTTTATATGGATTATTACATATATTATAACCTCTCCTCTATCTCGTCTTTGAGGCAGTGATACAATCGAGCCATTCCCAAGTCAATCTATAGGCAATCAGAATAATTGAGATGAATGAAGCTGGCAATTTCAATTTACGGATGACCCACCCTAGCTGACACAAAAGACATATTCACCTACCTCTATGATGTGAAGATGTACGCTATGGCGAAGAAAGATGGTGAAGAATTTCGTGGGAATGATTGGCGAGAAGGGGATATCTATGATGTCACTATAAATCCTTCAATAGCTCATGTGCTGGTCCTGATGGTCACTATCACAAGGAGATACATTTCAAATGACATCCCTATATATCCAGAGAAGCATTCGAAAACAAGACATATTAGGAAGGTATTAACCCCGTACCGTCCGAATAGCAATGTTTTGAATGATCGACAGATCAGTCAGTCGCTCAAAAGAAATCCTCAAATTCGAGATATAGATTGGATCGACAAATCATATAGTCCTCGGAATAGGAGCCGCGATACAGATACCAACTGGATTTATCGGAGTATACGTCTATGACCGAGAACATTCAACAGGAGTTAGAACAAACTGCAGAGGAATATGTGGACACACGGGAGGAAATCCAAGGTATTGGGAAAGATACCCTATCACAATTACAAGATGCGTATTCACAGATAACCTCATTACTTGACCAATATGAAGAAACCGCAACAGGCTCTGGGGATTTTGAATCATATATAGAATTTCGCACTGAAATCACGGAATATGTTGAAAATTTGCCTGAGTCCTTCCCAGAACATGAAACATTCGAAGAAATTGCAGAAATATTTGATCAACGACGACTCAGTACACGTGATTTCAAGAAGGCCCGTCGATTATTATCTCCCATTGAGGATCAAGTCGCCAAACTCGATAGATTTCAGGATAAAAAGCAGGAATATAAAAACGTTCGTGGGACCGCGATTACTCGACTTCGAGAAATCGAAGACCAGATAGAGGAATTGGAATATATTAAAACACTTGGAGAAGCAGATTTAGAAGCACCAATCGAGAAATTACAGGATCCCATTGAGACCTATAATGACAACGTTCAGGCGGATTTCGATGAATTCATTCGGACAACTAGGGCTGAAGATGTTATCTCATTTCTTGAAACGACACAGGCATATCCATTAATTGATTTTCAAGAGCCACCCCCTGAATTAGTCGAATATTTGACTACAAAACCTGCTGGCGAAGAGACCATTCCTCAGCTCCTCGAGTATGCTTCATATTCACTCTCAAAACTTGACCATTATATCGAGGATCCAGCAGCCTTGCACCAGCATGTCGGAAATCATGAAGTTTATCTCAACAGACTCGATGCGGATCCATTGCAAATAGCATGGCCACCACCAAAGCACACCCGGCTTCAATGGCAAATTAAAGAAATCCAAGCAGCACTCAACCGATTCGCAACGAATGAAACGATCGCTTCGCTTCACACTATTAAAAACAAACTCCAGGATCCCGAGCAGTACAGCCATCTGAGACAGGCAGCGATCGCAATCGATGAACTAACCGCAAAACACCGACAGCAACTTCGAAACGACGAGATATCAGATAAGTTAGATGAGTTACAGGTAGAAAAAAATCAGTTACAAACCTTACTTGATGAATATCCTGATGTCTCGTAATTTTTTTCAATAGCTATTACCGTTCCGATTTTCAGTAGCTGTCAGTAGTGCACCGTAAGAACCGGGTACACTGCTGGACGGCTGGACCACGTCCATCACTACTATTCGCGTTCGACTCGGGGCAGGGCGACGGCGGGCGCCACGCGGGCCGACTCGCCACCAGCGGTCGCCGCAGCCTGTTCAGGTTCGTAGGTGACGGTGCCAGACCCGAACATGATCCGCGTGTCAGCGGAACGGACAGCTAGCACGATCTCGGACTCCCCGTGTAGGAGGAGGTGAAACCATGGTCTAGCGTATCGCCTGCAAGTCGGCGGAGTTCGCGGTGTGGAATCCGTCGTTCGCCGCCCGGTGTTCGGATGTAGTCTCGGTCGCCGTTCCGAACCAGCGTTTCACGGTTTGGGCGTGTACACCGAGTTCATCCCCGTACTCGCCAACCGAGGACGACTGTGGCTTTCTGATGGTACTGTTTTCTACTGGTAGCTACGTATAAGGACTAGATGGTGTAACAGGTACGCGACCCTTTTGGCGTGGGTGATTGGAATTCCGATATAAGCTTGATTTGGGCACTAATATCATCGAAGTGGTTATGGTGGTTATGCATCATCTATTGCTTCTCGTAATTTCTGCGCCATGGAGGAAGCGATATTTTCAGCCCGCTGTTTTGATTTCGATTCGGCATATATGCGGACGACTGGTTCCGTTCCGCTTGGACGGACTAATATCCATGCGTCGCCATAATCGATTCGATATCCATCAATCGTGGTAATCTCTCCATCGGCCTTGATCGCAGTCTCCTCAGCGAGACCTAACAATGTCTCCCGTTCGTTTTCAGATTCATAATGAATATTGATCCGAACATTATGGTAATCATCATATTTGTTAACGACTTCACTAGCAGTTTGTCCATTGGTAAGTAATTCAATGAATTTAACAGCTGTATAAGCACCATCGCGGGCTAGTCGATAATGCGGAAAAATTACGCCACCATTACCTTCACCGGCAATCGGCACATTGTTGCCGGCTTTCTGTAATTCTTGGATCCGATTCATAATCCGAGTACTACCAATTTGAGTTAGCTCTAATGAGGCATTTGTTTCATCAACAACATTCACGAGTCGTTGCGATACATTAACTGCAGACACCGTTATATCTCCCTCGGTGAGTTTTGCATCCGCAAGCGCAGCCAGGGTCGCATCGCCTTCAATATATTCACCTGATTCATCAAAAAATATTGCTCGATCTGCATCTCCATCATGAGCAATCCCGATGTCAGCATTCGCTGCTTTTACTAAATCACCTAACGCAGCGAGGTTTTCCGCTATGGGTTCCGGATCCCGTCCTGGAAAGTGACCATCATCATGAGCATTGACAGTCACCACCTCACAGCCCAATTCTCGAAACAAGCGGGGGCTTGTATAGAGACCCGCTCCGTGCCCCGGATCCACTGCAATGCGTAATTGTGATTCCTTAAATTGTTGTAAATTAACAGCTCGTTTAATGTCATCTAAATATGCTGTGATACTATTGGAAATATCCGTATCATTACCTACCTGATCCCAAGTTGCATTATCAAATTGTTCAGAAAGTAAAATTGATTCTACCCGCTCGAGTTCGTTTACTGATAATTCTTTGCCATCTGATCCAATGAGTTTAACCCCATTATATTCTGGCGGATTATGTGAAGCAGTAATTACTATTCCAGGAATATCATTACGTTCCGCATAGGCTTGAATGCCTGGAGTGGGAATAACCCCCAATCTATCAACAGATACTCCGACGCTCGCTAACCCACTTGCGGCGGCGTTTGCAAACATGAGCCCTGTCTTCCGCGTATCTCGTCCGATCGCCACCCGCTCTGCTGACCACATTGTACCGGCGGCTTTTGCGACTTTCATAATGAAATCGGGTGATAATGACTCATTAACGATGCCCCGAGTGCCGCTTGACCCAAAAACTTGCATGTGTTATTTCTTCCTAGATACCCCATAATACCGGGACCAACCTTATTGAATGGTAGGTTTCTTGCTCCACAGTAAGCGTTGAAATAGGGATAATACGCGCCACTGCTCGCATTGCTTCTGGTATTCACCCCTAGGTACTATGGTGCCCTCGTCGGTGGGAAATTTTCAATAAAAATGTGTATAAACATCGGATACGACGACATATATATGATATTGAGTGGCTCCAATTCTCAGTTACTTGGAGCTCGGCTGGCTAACGAATTAAATACAAACCTTGCCAGCGTGCAATATGAGACGTTTCCCGATGGTGAACAGAAGGTGTCTGTGCCCGAGACTGTGAATGAATCAGTTATTATTGTCTCCTCAACGGTAACTGATAGTGCTCATATAGAATTATTGCAATTACAGGATGCTGCGCGGGAATCCGGAGCAACCCATATCACCACCATACTCCCGTATATGGGATATGCCAGACAAGATAAAGTATTCGAATCTGGGGATCCAGTCTCAGCACGTGCTGTAGCACGATCGATAAGCATCGAAGCTGATGAAGTGATAACGATTAATCCTCATGAACCATCGGTAACGGAATTTTTTACCGTCCCCGCCGAAACGATTGATATATCTGCGCAATTAGCGCAACCATTACCGAATGGGTTACAGGATCCAGTATTTGTTGCCCCAGATGAAGGTGCCCTCTCCATAGCTCGACAAATACAGGAAGCATATGGCAGCGGTAATATCGATCACATGGAAAAAAATCGAATCTCAAGTACCCAAGTTGAAATATCATCGCCATCAACGGATGTTACCGATCAGGATGTAGTTATTACAGATGATATCATTGCGACCGGATCGACGATGAGCGAGGCGATACGAGTATTGCAAAATGAAGGCCCTCACCGTGTATTTATCACGTGTATCCACCCGCTTTTCGTTCAAAATGCCTATACAAAACTCCAAACCGCCGGTGTTGAAGCAATTTATGCGACGGATACGATTGAACGGGGAGTAAGTTCAGTTTCTGTGGCTACTCCCCTTAGCAATGCCGTTAATTTATGATACCTTTCGAATCATTGGTCCGCTAAAAGCGACTAACTTTCTGCAAGGAGAAAATCCCGGCGTTAGCAACGGGGAGGATGTCACATCATGCGGGTTGTTCTTTAATTGGTGAAATACTGATCGTCACTGTTACACCTTCAATATCCCATTCCTTGGTGTATCCATCATCGACATCCGTTAGATCCGCAACTCGGACTTCCTCTTTGATGAGATTTTCTTTTTGTGAGACTAAATTCGCAACATCCTCATCAAAGACAGCAACTTCCATATTCACTTCCTCTTCCATATCGAGGTCGAGATCTTTCCGCATTTCCTGTGCCCGTCTGATGATCTCCCGAGCATACCCTTCACTTTTGATTGATTCATTTAAGGAGACATCGACAAAGACGCTTCCCTGTTCGAAATCGGATTGGTATACGTTTTCCGGCGTTACCTTCTCAAAATCAACCATTTCAGGCGTTAATTCGATTGGTTCATCGACAGCAGCCGCTACTTCTTCTTCGAGTAAATCTAATGAAGGCTCATTGATACGAGCTTCATTCAAGGCATTCAAAACCTCATTTGCTCGATCGCCAAATGCCGGGCCTAAAACACTCATATCTGCTTGGGCTGTATACTCTAATTCCGTCCATGAATGCGTAACTTCGATCGTTTCTGCATTGAGCCGCTCAGCCAGTAACTCTTGATGATTGGAAAGAGCCTCCTGGACTGCATCTTCGTCACTTTCGACTACCACCCGTGGCACAGGCCACCGTAATTTCCGGCCCGCTTGCTGTCGGGCATTGGATCCGGATTCTTCAATCGAACGAAGGATTGCGATCTCATCTTCAAGTTGCTGTTCACGGTATTTTGAATTTGCCTCTGGCCAGTCACACATATGCACCGTTGGATGTCCGGCTTCACCCGTGAGATTTTGATAGATTACCTCTGTAATAAACGGCGCATACGGAGCCAACATTGCGGTTACATCCAGTAACACATTATATAAGGTGAGATAGGCTGCAGATTTTTCTTCGCTTTCTTCTTCCTGCCACATTCGTTCCCGAACCACTTGCACATAATATCGAGAGACATCTTCAACGACGAATGTCAATATTTCATCGAGGGCTTTGTGTGATTCAAAATCATCCCAATAGGCGGTCGCGTTTTCTTTTGTTTTCTGTAGTTTCGAAAGGACCCATCTATCGATAGTGGTCAGCGAAACCTCATCAAGTGAGAGAGTTGTCGGATCGAAATCATCCATCCGCATGTAGGGAAGTGGGAACCGGAAGACATTCCAGAGAATATTGAGCTCTCGTGCTTTGTTCGCCATTTCATCCCATGAGAAACGCATATCCTCACCTTGTGGGGTGACCGAGAGTAAGAATAGCCGCATTGCATCGGGACCATGGCGATCGATTGCCTCACTTGGTTCAACGATATTTCCAACTGATTTCGACATTTTACGCCCATTTTCGTCATTTGCCCACCCATGCATCAGAACGGTTTTATATGGGATTTCTCCAAAGGCTGCCGTCCCCATTCCTAACTGAGACCAGAACCACCCACGAGTTTGATCATGGGCTTCAATGATTAAATCTGCCGGCCAATATCGTTCGAATTTATCTTGGTTTTTAGGAAAGTCAAGCGTTCCTAACGACGCAACTGAAGAATCAATCCAGACGTCAAATACGTCATCAATGCGAGTTGCTTGTTCTCCACATTCTGCACACGACATGGTTAGTTCATCGACAGTGGGTCGATGGAGGTCAACAGTCTCCGGATCGATATCTTGTTCGACTCGGTCAGCAAGTTCTTCCCGCGTGCTTATGACATTGAGATGGTCACAGTTTTCATTATCACATAGCCAGATTGGTAGCGGAATACCCCAGTATCGCTGGCGTGACACATTCCAATCGCCGGATTCCTTTACGAAATTTCGAAATCGATTATCGCGAGCCCAGTCAGGATACCATTCACTATCATTAATATTTTCGAGTAATTCGTCTTTGATATCCGTGACCGTGATGAACCATTGATCGGTTGCAAGAAAGATGATATCAGTCCCACATCGCCAACATTCACCATATCGATGCTGATGGGTCCCTGAACTCAAGAGATACCCATTTGCAGCAAGATCATCAATGATCTCATCATTAGCATCTCTGACGAACGTACCTGCATATTTTCCTGCTTGCTCGGTATAGACACCATCTCCTGCCACTGGACAGAAAATATCAAATTCTAATTCTTGGCCACGTTGGAAGTCCTCTTCTCCATGTCCTGGAGCACTATGAACAAGACCAGTACGGTCTGCTTCTACATAGTCTGCATGGTATACTTGATTTGCTCCTTCAAAATCGGGATGGTCCGGCACTTCTTCTGCAAGGGGGTGCTCATATTCCAATCCAATGAGTTCATCCCCGCTGAATGTCTTTAATACCTCATATTCTTCAAATCGCCCCTTCTTGAGAACTTCTTCAACACATTCCTCGGCTATATAAAGTACTTCACTTTCGTCACCTTTTGTTGCACGAACAGCCTGATACGTTAGCTCTTCATCGACGGCAATGAATGTATTTGCTGGAATCGTCCACGGCGTTGTTGTCCAAATAACTAACGATCCCTCTCGATTCTTTAAGGGGAATCGTACATAAATCGATGGACTCTCAATTTGATGATATTCTACCTCGTTATCGGCAATCGCAGTTTCGCACCGAGGGCACTGATTTACACTTCGTTTGCCTTCTTCAACTAATCCCCGTTCATATACTTTATTAAAGGCCCACCACGTGGCTTCCATATATTCGGGAGAGAGCGTTTTGTATGGATTGTCCCAGTCCATCCAAACGCCAAACGATTGGAAATCTTCTTGTAAACCTTCCAGTTGGTCCTCTGCGAATGTTTTACATTCCTCAATGAAATTTTCCATGCCGAAATTTTCGATGTCTTGCTTAGTTTCAAACCCTAATTTTTCTTCCACCTTTGTCTCGATAGGCAACCCATGCATGTCATAGCCTGGCCGATCAGTGACATTGTATCCTTGCATGCGATAATATCGAATATACGCGTCTTTGAGCGCTTTATTCCAGGTTGTCCCCATATGGGCAGACCCTGACGTGTATGGAGGACCATCAACGAAGAACAAATCCTCTTCATCTGATCGATGATCCTTGGTTTTTTCATAAGCATTGACCTCATCCCAATATGAGAATACCTTGTCAGGGACTTCATGCGGATCATATTCTTCATCGACTGGAGCAAACCGATCGCTTCGGAGTCCAGAATCAACGTTTTTGTCCATATATTGAATACGTATATCTCCTTGATAAAAGGATACTCGGTATTGCAGGACAACCTGTCAGAGTAGATCGGATCGGTTTTTCCGCAATTATTTACCTTTTACCGGCGAGATACCCATCCACATACGGAGGAACTGCGCAAGCGGTGAGCGAGTAGGGTAGGGTAGGGTACTCGAATCCCAGCAGAATTTTTGTCTTTCCCGTTTGACAACTCATATGTATGAGTGAAGAATGTATATTCTGTCAGATAGTCGATGGAGAGATACCTGCACGTACCGTATATGAAACGAATGACATCCTTGGGTTTCTTGATGCAAATCCGCTTGCGCAAGGCCATACACTTGTTATTCCAAAACAACATCACGAACGCCTGAACGATGTCCCAACTGATTTAGGTCAAGACCTCTATGCAGGTGTTCATGAGTTAGTCCCGGCCATTGAATCAGCCGTTGCCGCAGATGCTTCCACAATTGCGTTTAATAATGGCGAAGCTGCAGGACAGGAAGTTCCCCATGTTCATTGCCATATCATTCCCCGATTTGAAAACGA
This sequence comes from Halobacteriaceae archaeon, assembly GCA_042218485.1. Classification (GTDB taxonomy): domain Archaea; phylum Halobacteriota; class Halobacteria; order Halobacteriales; family Halobacteriaceae; genus JBDGRB01. The sequence continues at coordinate 16,761 of JBDGRB010000160.1, forward strand.
TGGCGGTGCACCAATTCATGCTATAGCTGGAAGTAGACCAGAATTATCCGATGCAGAATTGGATTCCATCGCTTCAGAAATCTCAAACCGAGTTTGAATTTCCTCCGCTTAAAGAGCGGTGTTTTCCCGAATCTAACGTAATTTTACGAATACGGGTTTGCTAGGTTAGGGAAATTAGGTAATTGCAGGCGCTACACCGTTACGCAACCCCTGTACTCAAGGAGCTAGCGAAAGAAAGCAGGAATGCAGAAGTAGTTCACGTCGTCCGAAGGTGATTTGTTCGGGGTTCATATACTTCCCCTTTTTGTCGAAGCTTTTCGATTTCTTTTTCCGCTTTTGATCGATCGATTCCGTTCGATTCTGCTTGTTCAAGGACATCTTCGATAGGTGCACCTTCTTCGTATTCGTCCTGTAAATCCTCGATAATCGTTCGGAGATTTTTCACGCGATCGCGTTGTGATTTCGATGTTCCCGTCTCGATAACGTCAGCATCAAATTGGCCTGTTTCCGGATCAACACCGATATCTTGTAGACAGGAACGAACAATTTCAATGACCCGTTCTGCATCGGCTTCAGTGACTGTATCTGCCAACCGGACTCGTGCACTTGCTTCAGCAAGACGAACAATTGCTTCTAGTTTTCGAGCTGTTACGGGGACGGGAGCGTCTTGTTCTTGGCCTTTCGCACGGAGATTAACATAAAACTCTTGAATTCGCTGTTTTGCTGCCTCACTCATTGTGGGATAACAATTCTTCTTTGCATATGCGATGTATTTTCGTAGAAATTCTGCTTCGATTTCTGGGGTGACTGTTTCAGTGGCCTGATTGATATCTTCTTCTGTGACATTTGACGTTCTCGTTTGTTTTCGGTGTGTATTCAACTCTCCAGCGTAGTTGGTTTGCAGAATGTGTTCGGCCAATTTCTCATCGCGTTCTTCATCAGGTTGATCAGTCACGGTAAAAATCAAATCAAATCGTGAAATGAGTGCAGGTTCTAGATCGATTTGTTCTGCTATGGGTTCATATTGATCGAATCGTCCATATTTTGGATTAGCTGCCCCTAATAACGCACACCGTGATTTTAGGGTCGCATTGATACCTGCCTTCGAAATCGATATTTCCTGTTGTTCAAGTCCTTCGTGCATCGCTGATCGATCAGTCGGATCCATTTTATCCAGTTCGTCGACGGCAGCTATCCCTTGGTCAGCTAATACCAGCGCACCTGCTTCCAATGTCCACTGTTGGCCCTCTCCGAAATCATCTCGTACTGCAGCAGCCGTCAGGCCGGCACTTGTACTCCCTTTACCTGAGGTATATACAGAACGTGGGGCTATTTTTCGAATATACTGCAATAATTTACTTTTTCCTGTACCTGGATCTCCAATAAGTAAGAGATGGAGATCCCCTCTCACGCGAGATTTATCAGGTAACTCTTTTTTTACACCAGAAAAGAGTTGCAGGATTAACGCCATTTTCGTCTCTTCATAGCCATAGATAGATGGGGCAACCGAATTGATCATTTGTTCATAAATGGTATCGTTTTCGGACAGCTCAATTATAGCCTGTTTGTCCTCCTCGGAAATGTCCATATCTTTAAATTCCTCATCTTCCATTTCTATGGAAATCCCCTCCATATAAACATCAAAAAGCGTTGATTTATTCTGGTCTGATCCCTGTTGGTCAAGCTGCAATATCCCTGTGATTGTGACATGATCACCAGGCGTTACCTCACCTGTAATATCTTCTTCTATATGAACGTCGATATGTTGTGGCGTTTCCCCACCACGTAGTCCCTCGGGACTTTCCTGAACTCGAATGCGTTGAGCATCGATAAATTCTGATTGGTCATGGTTTATATTAAAGGGCCCCTGTCGCTCACATCCTTCACATTCATGCGGTTCTTGAAAATCACTATCAGTTTGGGGTAAATACGTTATGGTCCCACATCGTTGACATTCGAATGCAGCTTCCGTCATTTTCGGCCGTACATCGGTTGCTTTCCGAACCATGCCTTGAATGCTGACAAGATCGTTGATATGATCGGATCGTATGTCACGGATATCCGTCGTTACATCAAGGTTATACAATCGAACATTTGCCTGGGCGAGTGAGACATCGACAGGCAGATCATAGAGACGGAGTGCTTTTTCTGCATATTCGATCATCTGTTTTGGCTGGGACAGAAAATCATCCGCAATGTCAGGGTTAAAACGATAGAGATCCGTCCAATCGATGCGCAGTGATTTCTGTTCGCTTGGATAATTACGGGCTAATTTCCCGATCTCATCGCTGTAATAGCGCCGAAAGAACTCGTCAAATTCTTCAATGAGTTCTTGGTTGTCGGCGGTGGCCATCTCTCTATAGATAGATACTGCGTGCCTATGAACTTTCCCACTTCGGAGTGAAAGTTAAACCTCTATTTCGTTTGGAATACAGAACCACCGGATAACGTTACAATTCCAGTTGAAAAACGTCGCACATCTGTCGGACGAATTACCTAGAAACAATGCATAGCTACGGTAGTATACTCACATGGGGCCGCCCGGATTTGAACCGGGGTCAATTGCACCCAAAGCAACAAGGATACCAAACTACCCCACGGCCCCGTACATACGTATATGTACAGAACTCTCCTAAGCGTTTCGTTATGAACTACTCCTGCCTCCTCGCCGCCGTCGGCGGCTCCTTGCCCCAGGGGCTTCCTGCTTCCACGACACGCTTTGCAAGACCCGGGGTGGTTCCCGCAGGAATTGCAGTCTCCACAGGCGTTCCGTCGGAGTTTCCCACTCCTCTCTTCACTAATCATCTTCCATAAGCTCACGCTCTGCAACCAAATCAAACGGATCCGACTGGTTACGTATTCCTTGTAATAATATAAAGGCTTCCTCGGGTTCTAAGAAATGCGTTGTTACCGCTCGACCCAACGGTGTTGGTTCAAGTCCATCAATAAATTCGTATTCAAGTAATTTACCAAGCGCATGCTTTGTCGGCATACTCCCCACCATATCATTGTTTATTTGTCTTGCCTGAGTTCCCCCAACTGTGATATTGGCCAAGGTTTCAGCGATAACTGCTGATTCATCGTAGGTGGGTATGACATCTTCCATCTCATCTTTGAGAAGTTTGAAGGCAATTTGATCTTCTGTCATCTCCATATTTGCATGATAGGTACCATCGGGTTCAACAAGCAGATAGACTTTGCCTCTATCGTGGTAATCTGGTCGTCCAGCGCGGCCGAGCATCTGCTGAAATTCTTGGACATTGAGCCATTCAATCCCCATCGCTAACGCATCAAAAATGACTTGCGAAGCGGGAAAATCAACTCCAGCACCGAGTGCGGCTGTGGTCACAACAGCAGCGATTTCTTGGTTTGCAAATCGGTCTTCAATTCGTTTCCGTTTGCTGTAGTTAAGTCCAGCATGGTAAGCCGCTGAGGAATAGTCCAACTTACGAGAAATGTCATGACATCTTCGACGTGAGTTCGTAAATATAATTGTCTGACCGCGGTAGCCTTTGGATGATTTTTGATCAAATTCCTGTTTGACCAATTTATTTTCGATATCAGGTTTTTCATATTCTGAGGCAAATGTCAGATGCCGCTCTATTGGCACTGGTCGCTCTTCAAATTCAATCAGATGGGCTCCTAAGCGTTTGGCAAGCTTCGTTGGATTCCCAACAGTTGCAGAAAGGTAGACCCACTGACAGCCCGAATAATCGTCAACCTGTTGTTGCCGTTGCTGACAATAATATTTCAGTCGTGCGATTAATCCATCAACTCGATGGCCACGTTCTGGCTCTTTGATGTTGTGCACTTCATCGATTACAATTGTCCCAATATTTCCGAGATCTTTCCCCGTTCGGAGAGCATGATCAATCCCTTCGTATGTCCCAATAATGATATCGGCATTGGGATCAAATTGGTTCCCTTCATCACGGATTCTGCTTGCTCCTACTCGAATAGTTACCTCACCAAGGTGGCCATATTGGTCGGAAAAATCTGTATATTTCTGATTTGCTAAGGCTACAAGTGGCACAAGAAATAGAAATTTCCCGTTACCATGTAACATGCGATTAATACCGGCAATCTCACCAATTAACGTTTTCCCGGTTGCTGTTGCACTAACGATGAGCTGATCGTTCCCGTTGAGTAAGCCATTATTAATAGCAAGACTTTGGACCGGCAGTAACGTGTCAAATCGATCATCAAGCAGGTTTTGTAAACGAGGATTGACTGACAAATCTTCAACAGCGACGGTCTCGATTTCATCAGTCGTCGCACTAATCTCATCAAATTTCGTCAAGCCAGGATCGACACTTCCTTGCAGTAATTCGATTATTTGATCGAGGTCTTGAGTCTCCAGTAACAAGTCTTCAAGTTGCTCGTGAACCTCGGCGGATAATTCACCGTGAAATCGCTGCTCACGGCGAAGCTGGCGTTTTGCACATTCCGGACAAATATATTCATCTCCTGATTTTATGGCTGTTTTATCAGTTATCGGAGTATATTCACCCCGTTGTGCACAGAGTCGACAAGTGCGAACGACTTTTGCTTCTAATTGATATCCGGATAACATCGACTGGAGTGTTTTTCGTGCCTGATCCGAGGTCTGTTTGGAAATCCGGATTTTTGACGCTCGTCGAGCGATCTCAATGAATTGATCAGGGGCCCGTGGCTCTTCTTGTGAACCCTCTTTGATACGGAACTGACGCGGTCGTGGTCCTGCATCAGTTTCTGTGAGTTCAAGAACCCCCTCAAAGAGTTTGGAGTTATTCCGTGTCGCAACTACTCGAAAGCCGTCCTTATATTCATGTAGAAAAACCGTATGGACGCGTTTCGCCTGCCGAGACACATGTATAATTAGAGATGGATGTTTTTAGGCGTTCGTTTTTGACTCTCTTCGGTTCTAATTAGCTCATCGTTTCTCATTGATTTTTTCATAAAACCTGCCACATCGATTATAAATCAGGCAACCATCATTTATACATGTATGAAAAATTTCACGATCGGGAAAGCGTTTGGCATACCGATTCGTCTCGATCTTACGTTCCTGCTTATCCTCCCGATATTTGCGTGGATAATCGGTGATCAAGTAGGCGTATGGGTCAACCAATTGAATATGATTTGGGGAGCGAATCTCGATCCAAAACCCTTGACCGAAGGTATGATGCCCTGGATCTTGGGAATCGTCGCTGCAGTTGGATTATTTGTCGGCGTTATTCTTCATGAGTTAGGCCACTCACTTGTCGCAATGGAATATGGGTATCCGATCGAATCGATAACATTGTGGTTATTAGGCGGTATCTCTCAATTAAAGGATCAACCATCCGACTGGAAACAGGAACTTTATATTGCTATTGCAGGACCCCTTGTTAGTTTTATATTAGGTGCCCTTGCATATGGTGGTTTTCGGCTTGTCGGCAGCGGATTACCAACTATAAAATTTTTACTTGGATATCTTGCGCTAATGAATATTGTGTTAGGTGCATTCAATTTGTTGCCTGGGTTTCCAATGGACGGGGGACGAGTATTGCGAGCATTACTTGCCAGAACGCGGCCATTTGAACGGGCGACACAAATTGCTGCTGAGGTTGGGAAGGGGTTTGCACTGTTGTTAGGCTTATTAGGCATCCTTATACCGAATCTCATCCTCATTGCGTTAGCATTTTTCATATTTATCGGCGCATCTGGGGAAGCCCAACGGACAGTCATGAATGCTGCGTTCCAAGATGTGTCGGTTCGGGATATCATGACAGAAGCTGATGAAGTTAAAACTGTGTCACCCGATCTAACTGTCGCTGAATTAATGGAACGGATGTTTCGAGAACGACATACGGGATATCCTGTGGTCAAGAATGGAGAGATTATCGGGATGGTAACATTGGAAGATGCACAACAGGTAAAAGAAGTCGAACGTGAGGCCTATGAAGTTGAAGAAATCATGACGACTGAGTTGACATCTATTGAACCAGATGATAATGCAATGGACGCATTTGAAAAAATGCAAGAGAATAATATAGGCCGGTTAGTAGTCACAGACGATGGTGAGTTGATCGGCCTTATCTCTAGAACAGATATAATGACAGCTTTAGATATTATCCAAAGTAGTGGCCAAACCTCTCAATCGCTTAGTCGATCCCCAACCTCTTGATCCAAATCAACGTAGTAATATAGCATACCTTTTATAGAAATATAGATACTAGGTATAGGTCCTTTGTATTTACCGAAAAGGCAGCACTCATCGGCTGTTGCCATAGTGGTGGGCCATGACCTATTTGTTCTGTCCTGCATTTACGATAATTGACGTCGATCCGCCTAACCGAGATTCATCTCTGCCGACTCATGACCAATGAAATACAAGAGAAGGTCCGGGTGCGAGAATCGAACCCGCGTACGGGCCTCCACAGGGCCCAAGGATAACCACTACCCCAACCCGGACACGCATTTGGTGATATGGTTTTTATGCCATTATACGTTTCGAACTCAAACCTTTTCATAGACCCGGCATCATCATTTTCCCTTTTAATTTAGACAAAGACAGCCCCATCCTCTCACAATGAGTGGACAATTTTCCCGATTGGGTATGGTGAAGAAGTCACGATAGAATCCAAAATTTCAAACGAGGAGTTTTTTTCACCTGGGCCCCAAATTACGAGTGTGGCGATCACAGACAAAATTTACGTAAAAAATCATCATCAAATCAATTCGCAGTTAGATACCACTATTTCGAAAAACGCATTTAGCGGCCAAACATTAGATCGACTATTTCAGGGCGATAATCTCGCTAATCTTGATAGTACCACAAGAGAACGCGTGTTGGACTTTGCAGAAGATTTCCTGGATTGTAATTGTGATGCCAATCCTTATTGTGGACATCCCGAACGGAAATTTATCCGATATATACTCACACTCCGAAGTAGGGGGTTGTCGCCTGAATCCATCGTTGATAGGATGACCGAAGATTATATGGTATATGCCTATCCTGGTGATATACTTACTTTTTTAGATGATTCAGTTCGAACGCTTGAGGCAATTGAGTCACTAGCTGAAGTTGAGGCAAATGATTCAGTCCTTAACAAGACAAAAGAGCGAAAACAAGACTTACTTAATTGAGTTGATAGGGTTCATCATCAGTGTCTAAATCATCGAGATGGATGACATCCTCTACATCCTCCTTTTGCTCTTCTAATTCGTCCCGTAACGTGTTGATATATTGCTTATGTTCTTCGAGTTGTTCTCGGAGATGTTCCGCTTCAAGCTCTAATCGCTCATGTTCACGAACAAAACTCTTTGG
>JBDGRB010000314.1:0-23995 GCA_042218485.1 Halobacteriaceae archaeon
GGGATTCTCTCCTTGTAGAAAGATAGTGTTATGTGTGAATCTTCAAGTAGGATAATTAAATTTCCAGTTAAATCCGACTAACGTTTTCGACGGTGACACTTTCAACACCATCAACTTCACGGAATGAGTTCTCAACGGCTTCTGTCCCACCAGCTTCATCTGGCACTACAACTGTTGGCACTAACGCCACCAATCCAAACGCTACATCGCTTCGTTCGAATCCATTTATTTTTGCGCCCTCCGGCAGAACCGTTTCGAGGCGCTCTTGAAGGTCATCGAGATCAATTTCAGGGCTTTGCGGCATTACCTTAATTTGGGCAGCTACTTTGCTCATAGTTAGGGTCCTGTAAATCCACAGTCCGGACATTCATAGAGGTTACTTTGTTTACGACACTTTGAACACCGATAGATTTGATGACCACATTCCGGACATTTAAATGCAGCTGCATTTTCACCCGCGATATTGATACCACACGAAATACACTTACGCCGCTGACGACTTTCACTCATACTATATACTGATAGCGGCAACAGTTTAATTGTTGTTTTTCGGTTTGTTTCTCATTCCATCGGTTTGCCGTCGCCAACGGCTGAAGCCGGTGCATTTCGCTTGCTACGTGTCACCAGAACGGTCTCGGTTTTCGCTAGAATAGAGACCACTTCTTTGAATATATTGACTGTTAGTGTGAACCGATTACTGGGTCATACCCAGCGGTACTTGGCGTGTCTCTGCTATCAAATAAAAAACAAAATCATGTCGCTTTTAGGCCATCCAGTTCTTACCTCTGTATATGAGTTTTGAAGAAGGACAACAGGTCAGACTCCATGATGAACACAGTGACTTTGATGGTGAAGTTGGTGAAATAACCCAAGTTGTTGAGACGATGTTTGGCGATGTTAATTATACGATCAGTTTTGAAGAGGGACAAGAAACGGGAGTTCCTGAAGATAATGTCGAACTGGTTGAAGAAACAGAAGAATAATCGTACCCATACTGCTTCGAATTGAATAGCTTGATGGGGAATTCTTAACCATATTCAACACGTATATCAAGATATGAGTCTCCCGTTTCACTATATTGATTTACGGACCTTCGCGTATGAAACGGAGGATGAACAACGAGTCGAGAAAGCGCTCCGATCATTGTTACCTGATGAATTTGGAATAGAGCGAGAGGAAACGACCGGTCATAATGGGGATCGAATAATCGTGTTCTCAACTCGGGTTGAAAATGCAGATGACATGCGTTATGTCCTAAACAAACTCCGTGAACAAGTGGATGTAGACCAGATCAAACACGAACTTTCGGATCGGGTTGATGAAAATTGTTCAATGTTTCTCTCCTTTGACAAACAGCAGGCTTACGATGGTAATATTTTGCTGGGCGATGGAATTGCGTTTCGGGCAAAAGTCGAAGCATATCCAGCAAAACAGGAGAGTGCAATAGAAAACGCCAAAGAAGCTCTTTGAACTACCAACGGCGAAAGCTCTAGGTTTCTCCTACAGTGCCCATCAATCAAGATAGTATGATCGGACAAGTACTAACTCTTTTTACGTAGTCCTCGTTAACGTGGTAAGGGATGTATGAATCAGCCGTGGTATACCCGCGTGGAAAAAGTACTATTGCGCGATTTGCAAAAACCGCTTCCATGTATGGCTATACAGGACTGATAATTAGGGCAAACCGAGATGAAACCCCACTTGAATCAGTCCAGACAATCCAAGGTCGGTATGACATCGACATCGCCACGGCAATTGAAATTGATGCTGATTCAAAGGCTGAAATGAGCGGCCATCTTGGGGCTGTTCGAAATGAGTATCCACTAATTATATGTCGAGGAGGGACGCCTTCCCTCAATCGATTCGCTGTAGAATCGCCACGAATTGACGTGTTGAGTGGTCCGATGGAAAATGAGGGTGATTTCAATCATGTCTTGGCTCGGAAAGCCGCAGAGAACAATGTTGCTATCGAATTCTCGTTTGCCAACGTACTCCGTGCTGCAGGTGGCCGTCGAGTTCAATCAGTCCAACAATTACGGAAATTACGAGAAATAATTACCCATTATGATACGCCTTACATTTGTACGGGTTTTCCACATTCTCATTTGGAACTTCGGGCACCGAGAGAAATGAAGGCGGTTGGTAACCAAATCGGATTTAACCCTGAATTTGTTGCACAAGGGCTTCACCACTGGCAAGAAATAATTCACACAAACCGTAAACGGTTGAGCGAGCACTATCTCTCCGATCGGGTAAAGTGGAGAGAAAATACACAAGAGGAGTGATCGGGCCGACAACGCAGCGGGGCAAATTACACCGCATTTTGCAATCCAATGTAAGTGGTTTTTAAACCTTCGATTGACCTAACATATAATAGATGCAACATCTCCCGAAACACCTCCGGCCACGATGGCGCTATATTGCCATTCGCCTCGAGTCCTGGCCGAACATAACAATTGAAAAGGAGGATTTTCAACGTAATCTCTGGTATGCTGGTCAAAATTTACTCGGGGATCCGTCAAGTGCCGATGCACGGCTAGAAGTTGTAATGTTTACATATCAAAACGGCTTGGGAGAAGCAATAATAAAGGTGCGTCATCAACACACCCAAGAGGCACGGGCTGCGATAAGTTGTATCAGTAACATAGATGGTAAGCCGGTCGGGATTTTGGTAAAAGGGATAAGTGGCACGGTTCGAGCCTGTGAAGAAAAGTATATGCATGAACCACAAATACAATATAATGAAGAACGAGTCGCGTTCGCTAATCACACAAGACGAGCGCTGATATATGATGATCGTGTGGACATCGATATCGACGGAGACTTTACGGGCGCGACAAAAATTGATGTAGAGTGATAATATGCAGGGACAAAACCAACAGCAGGCGTATGATAGAGGTATCACGATATTCTCACCTGATGGGAGATTATATCAAGTTGAGTATGCGCGTGAAGCCGTCAAACGTGGAACAGCGTGTATTGGTATCAGAGCACAGGATGGCATAGTTTTGGCCGTCGAGAAACGGATTCGATCGGAATTACTTGTTGAATCAAGTATTGAAAAACTCCACAAAGCAGATGATCATATTGGCATCGCGAGTTCAGGTCATGTTGCTGATGCTCGTCAGCTCATTGATTTTGCTCGGCAAAATGCACAAATCAATCGATTGCGATTTTCCGAGCCGATCGGCGTCGAAACCCTCACGAAAAACGTCACAGATCATATCCAGCAATATACTCAAGTAGGCGGTGCCAGGCCATTTGGGGCAGCATTAATCATCGGCGGTATCGATGATGGCGAGCCCCGCTTATTTGAGACGGATCCCTCCGGCACGCCAAATGAATGGAAAGCGCTCGCTATCGGCTCAAATCGGAGCGAAATTGAAGATTATCTTGAATCCGAATATTCACCAGATATAGGGCTTGATAACGCTATTGAACTCGCTCTCGAAGCTCTCGCAGAAGTTAATGATGGCACGTTGACATCTCAAGGAGTAGATGTAGCGACTGTTGATGCAGAAACCGAACAATATCTGTCGATGGCTGATGAGGAAATCCAAGAATACCTAACTGGCCTAGGAATTCTTGGCGAAGAAGACGAGGAATAATCGAGATAGCGTATCAGAGTGAAGGGACCTCGGGATCAAACCCCGGGACACTCACTTTGCTTATCTGTAGAATTTTATCCGATATTTCGTGAACACCAATTCGTTTCGGGAAAGGTCTTTTACACGGGGAGAGCTATCTCCGAGTATGATTTCACTTGATGAGGCTGTTACAGCGCGGCTGGAATCACATGGCGCACGGTTTGAGGTTCTTGTTGATCCTGATGCTGCCCTTGCCATCAAACGAGGGGAATTCGAGGGTGAAATCGAAGATGTAATCGCTGCTCGGGATGTATTTTCAAACGCATCGCGTGGTGATCGACCTGCAGAAGAGGACCTTGAAGAGGTTTTTGGGACAACGGATCCGTTAGAAATCATACCTGAAGTCATCAAACGAGGGGAAATACAGATTACAGCCGAACAGCGCAGAGAAATGCAAGAGCAAAAACGGAAACAACTTATAAATACTATTACGCGAAATGCCGTGAATCCGCAAATGGATAACGCTCCACATCCGCCCGAACGAATTGAAAATGCTTTGGATGAAGCTGGATTTTCAGTCGATCCGATGGAACCAGTCGAAGCACAAGTTGATGAAGCGTTGGATGCATTACGGCCGATAATTCCGATTCGTTTTGAGGAAGTCACCATGGCAGCAAAAATCCCAGCCGAGCATGCAGGGAGTGCGCAAGCGAAAATTCGAGAATTCGGTGAACTTGTTCGGGAAGAATGGCAACCAGATGGTTCGTGGATCGGTGTTGTCGAATTTCCTGCAGGGATGCAAAATGATTTCTATGAATTAGTTAATGAGGTCAGTGAAGGAGAAGGGGAAACAAAAATTATCAAGGAAGAAGATGAACTTTCACGTCGATAACGGCAATTTGTTGAAATCTGCCAAAGCAGTTCGAGATGAGTGCCTCGGGGCGTGTCTCAGAGATATCTAACTATCCTCGCTTAAAACCAAGGTAGAAACCGCCGGCGAATCCGGCACTAATTGATAATGTTGATAGGATTGTAGATATCCAACTTGGCGGTGTTGATCCTGTTACATTCTGCCCTGCTTCCAGAAATGTAGCTCCTAATTTGTTCCAGTGAACATCAAGTATTCCCCGTGACTCAAGAAATTTAAACAAGGCAAGTTCCAGCCCAATAATAATGGCAATAAGTTTTGCAACTTTTTTGGCTGCAAATCCAATAATCCCACCAATAACCGCACCTGTACCGAATTCCAGACCTAGGGATGTAAAGCTAATATCAAGTACCATACCACTATGTGGGATATGGAACGCTAAGGCTTTTGTGGGTCCGAGGAGGAAAACGTATTAGTAAGATGTTTAAGTGGCTTGAAGTCCTATGAATACATAAGTGACTACGACTGAGAAATCAACTGCTGTCATAGCAAAACGTGTCGATACAGGGACGGCTGAGACCGATGAAATCGAGCATCTTGTCGAATCCGCAGGATATGAAATCGGAGAGGTATTAACACAAACACGGGAAGCTGATCCAGCGTATCAAATTGGTGAGGGGAAAGTCAGTGAGGTTAGTGCTGCAGTTCGGAGGACGGAGGCAACAGTCGTTATTTTTGATAATGAATTAGGCCCATATCAAACGTTTAACCTCGGTCAACGATTACCAGACGGTATCGAAGTCAAGGATCGGTTTAAATTGATTCTTGATATTTTTGGGCAACGGGCTCAAACACGGAAGGCACAATTACAAGTTGAATTAGCCGAACTCCGTTATGAACTTCCACGGGCTGAAGCCAAAGTGAGCCTTGCAAAGCGTGATGAGCGACCAGGATTTATGGGACTTGGTGAATACGATGAAAGTCGGGAAGAGGACATTAAGTCCCGCATTAGTCGCATCAGAGAAGAGCTATCACAAATCGAGAAAACAGAAGAACATCGTCGTGATCAACGCAGGGAATCCGGCTTTGACCTCGTCGCAATGGCTGGATATACAAATGCAGGAAAATCCACACTTATGCAAGCCCTTGCCGAAGATATTGAAATAGGCGAAAATGAAGAACGGCATCCCGACCTCGAAACCACAGCAGAGGCACAAGATAACCTGTTCACAACACTTGGCACAACAACTCGACGGCTCGGGATGAATCGACGTGACGTATTACTTACGGATACCGTCGGGTTTATCAGTGACCTCCCTCATTGGCTTGTCGAATCATTCAAATCCACGCTTGAATCCGTCTATCAGGCTGATTTGGTATTGTTAGTGGTAGATGTGAGCGAGCCTGTAGATGAGATACGGGATAAGCTTTCGACCTGCCATGATACTCTGTATGAACGCAACGAAGCTCCCATCATTACGGTCTTGAATAAAATCGATAAAGTCAGTGATGATGAACTGGTTGAAAAACAGGAAAAATTAGCGGCTCTCGCACCAAATCCAGTGCCAGTCAGTGCTCTCGAAAAAATCAATCTCGATTTGCTTCAAGAACGTATTGACCGAGGGCTTCCACCTCTTGAACATGAGCGATTAGTAATTCCAATGACAGATGAAACAATGAGTATTATTTCGTGGGTACATGATAATGCCTATGTTGAAAATGTTTCATATGAAGATGAACAAGTCGTCGTCGAATTCGAGGCCAAAAAATCGGTTATCGAAAAAACGCACGCGAAGGTCCAATCACTCCCCGCCGTTTAGAGTCTTTTTCTCTTTTGTGAGAATCTGAATATCAGTTATTGCTGTCGTTGGATAGTTCCCTTGGGCATCCTTTTCAATCGATTTTACCATATCCCAGATAACGGCCAACCCAGTACTCACTCCATAGATTGCCTCCATTTCACAGCCTGTTTTGCCGATTGTCTCCACACCAACTGTGAGAATTACGGAATTTTCATTAACGTCAAATGTGGTATCAATATCGGTAATTGGAATTTGATGACAGAGTGGAATCACCTCCCATGTATGTTTTACAGCTTGAATAGCCCCTATTCGGGCACTCGTGAGAACATCGCCCTTTTCGATAGCATTATTTTGAATCGCCGTGCAGGTTTCTTCCCGTAAAGTGATCGTACCTTCAGCTATCGCTCGTCGATGCGTATCTGGTTTGTCGCCGATGTCAACCATATCAATAGTACCTTCTTCCGTGGTGTGGGTGAAATCTTCAGTCATGGTTTTGCCATAGAATGCCAGGAATATTATCGATTATATCTGTCGCCGTTAGACTGTTATGATAGGTTTCATAGGCAGTATCCCCTGCAGCACCATTCGTATATGCAGCCATTACGCCGGCAGATAGTGGATCAGTAATCGAGATCAATGCCCCAGCAAGACCGGCCAAAACGTCGCCGGTTCCCCCGACTGTCATACCAGGATTCCCAGTTCGATTTACGCGAGTTTGGTCTCCGTTTGAAATAATATCGTATGCACCTTTGACCACAAATGCATGGCCGACTTCATGAGCAAATGACTCAACTGCTGATTTACGTTCCCGCCATTGCTCTCTGCGTGGTCCTCCCATTTCGGCTAATTCACCTTGATGGGGGGTACAAAGGAGATTTGCGGATGTCGATACCTCAGGTATGATTGAAAGTGCATCTGCGTCAACGATAGCTGGTCCGGTATAATCAGTCAGGATTTCTGCTATGGTATCTAAAGTTTCTCGCTTATCACCTAAGCCAGGACCAATAACGAGACTATCACACATATCTATGAATTCCCGAAGAGTAGAAATATTATCTGATGAAAGATATGAACCCTTATAGTCTCGGACAATGAGATCCGGAGAAAATCCTTGAGCAGTTTCACTGATTGTCTCAGGAAGGAATAAATATACTAAATCTGCACCACCCCGAAGTGCTGCTTTCGCACTCAATACTGGCGCTCCAGTATATGGCCCCCCGCCGATAATGCCGACGCGGCCGAAATCGCCTTTGTGACTCGTCGCAGGTCGATCAAGATGGAGGAGATCACCTGGTCCAGTAAACACTTCCGCCGCTTCCGGAATCCCGATATCAGCAACGGTGATATCCTCATATGCCGTTAAGCCAGGTTTCATATCATGAAAGGTTACGATATGATCTGACTGGACATGGATTGGTGAGTGGGATTCATCATCAGCGTCGATTCCTGAGGGGACATCAACTGCGACAACCCTGGCATTCGAATTATTGATGATTTCAGCTGCAGTTCGTTCGGGTTCTCGTAATTCCCCAGTTATACCGGTTCCTAACATTGCATCAACGATGACATCACACTCCCCTAGCTCGAAATTCGTTATATCTGTTACAGAATGGGTCGAAATTTCTGCTTGCTGTAAAGCGTGCCAATTTTCTTTTGTAATCTGGGTGCGTATTGACTCGGGTCGACCTAGCAAATATACAGTTACTTCAAAATCTGATAGAAACCGAGCACAGGCAAATCCATCCCCACCATTATTGCCCCGTCCCGCAATAATCGCAACCGAATCACCAGGATTGCCTATATCCTTTACTGTTTTAGCAACAGCATTTCCACTCGATTCCATCAGTTGCTTACGCGGAATCCCGAGTGCTTCGGCATTGCGGTCAATTGTTGCCATCCGTTCACTAGTGATCATTATATCCATATTGAGAACCAGAAGAAAAAATAGTGTTCCATTATGGTAGGAGTTTTCTCACAATCACAATTATAAGGTATCGAATCAGTGCGAAATATTTTGATCGCAATCCCCGAGACACGTTTCCTATTCAGCCTGTAGAGAGATTATTGTAAAATCCGCTCGAACTGCTCGATGTCGCCAATTAATCCCCATTCCTCCGAGGAGGTAGATGTATCATAAAAGAAAACTTTTGGGTGTGACCACTCACCATTTTTTCCTTCCACAATAACACGGAAGAGTCGTGGCCCGCCTATTTCTGATGCCGTGATGATTATTTCATCGTTAGTAATTAATTCATCATTACGGAACATGTGAGCGAGAGCGGTAATGCGTTCGTCATCGACAGTAAACCGTATTTTTTCTAAAATATGTAGAGAAGTTAGGGTGTCAACAATCTCAGATGGCGACATATTTGAGTAGTTTATTGACATAGTTTATTATTCATTGAATTTCTTGTATATTTGACGAATCCTGGAGATTTTACCGTTTAATTCGGAATCCTTCGATATTTTCTGGTGTTTCATACTCTACGGAAACATTTTCGACATTAGCTCGACGTGGACCCGAATGACACCAATCGATGAGAGATTCAACTGAATCTTCATCACCTTCAAATACAGCTTCAACACGACCGTCATCAAGATTGCGGACCCATCCGTTTACGTTTTGGGAATGGGCTTGCCTCCGTGTATTTGCTCGAAACCCGACCCCTTGAACACGACCAGTGATATAGAGATGTGCTCGTGTTCGTGACATATATGTGTATATTGCCTACGAGGAATAAACCCTTCTGGTAAACAACTATACAGAATGATTACGTGAGATTATTACACGAAATCGAGGAGAAATTCCACGACTTTACTCGTGGGCGGAATTACATAAGGTCTTTACAGCCTTTGGAGAGACGGGGTTTTCCGTTTGCTTTCCCTCCTTAATTGCTGTGCCAACGATAACGCCGTTCGCATGGGTAAGCAGTTGATCAATTGTATCGGGTGTAACTCCACTCCCGACAAACACGGGCACAGATGGATCAACAGCATCCCTGCTCTCTACAACACGCGTTAATGTTTCTATATCTACACCACTTCCAGTTGTTTCTCCAGAAACAATTATACCATCTGCCATTCCTCTTTGAATATGTTCTTCCACTAGTTGGGATAGCGGCCGTTCGGATCCAAGTGGTACTGAATGCTTCACGTCAACATCTGTGAACACATCTACATCACTATCAAGTTGTTCACGAAGCCGCATTGTTTCGTGTGCCTCTCCTTCGATAATACCTTGATCAGTCCGGCGAGTACTAAGATGGACATTGATACGAATATAATCCGCATTGATTGCCGATGCAATACTCATCGCCGCGGGGCCATCATTTCGTAATACGTTAATCCCCATCGGAACAGAACTTTCTTGGGCCAATCGTGTCCCAATATGTGTCATTGAAGCAACAGTGTGGTTCGGAACCGATTCTGGATAATATGGTATGTCACCTAAATTTTCGATCATGATCCCATCAATCCCACCCTCGATCAATGAATCCAAATCTCGTTTTGCGCGTTGCAAGATTTGTGACCGTGAAGAATTATATTGTGGTGAGCCTGGGAGCGGACGAAGATGGATCATGCCAATAACTGGCGTCTCAGTGCCAAAAGTTTCCAATAGGTCCATATATTATAGCAAGGAATGGGGGATATTTATTGACTTGTATTGAACAAATCGGATATCAACTCAGACCAGTTCGTGTGTTCGAAGATAATGAAAGAGATAGGTTTGGACATATCCTGCATACTCCGGTCCAAAACGTTCTCGGAGGGCTTGTGAAGTCGCTGAATATGAAGACTTATCACAGTCAGGAAAATACGTCGCAACAGCCTTCTGGATCCATGTATCTAGAGGAATCGATTGGAGATATCCAAGCGAAAACAAGAGCACACAATCAGCGACCTTATTCCCAACCCCGACATACTGAGTGAGAGCCTCACGAGCATCTTCATACGGTTTCCCAGCGATATCATCTCGTGTTAGCCGTCCATTTGCGACCATTTCGGCAGTCTCAACAACATAGGGCGCCCGATAACCCAACCCGAGATCTCGTAATCGCTCTTCTGTTGTTTCGGCTAATGTCGATGGTTTTGGATAACTATAATAGGTTTCGTTATCGAAAGATATGGGGGACCCGAATGTTTCTCGAAGTGACGATTGCATTTCGAAGATACGGCTGATACGCATTTGTGTCGAACATATAAATGAAATCAATGTTGGGAAAAATGGCTCATTAACAACACGGAGCCCAGGATATGCCTGTCGTGCCTTTTGGATAACTGGTTCATTGGGAAAAGCCGAATAAATCGATTGTAAGTCATCATCAAGACGGAGTGTTGATACAATATTAGACACGCTATTTGTGGTCCCCCGCCAATGTAATGTATCGTTTTCCTGTTTGATCATTACGACATCATTATCAAATACTCGGACATACCATGGTGGTGCCTCAGACTGGGTGGTATACATTGCTCCCTCGGGGCGTTGCCAGAGAAATGTTTGGCCACTTTCTAACGTGGCTCGAAGATTGATACCACCGAAATCCTCTCCACCAGAAATTCGTCCCTGAACCATGAGATTGATTTAAAATAGAGATATACACGTTTTTATCGATTTGTATTTATGGTATCTTTAGAGACGTACATCCAAGTTTTCGAATAAATTCTCCAGGTTCTAGATACAACGTTGGTCATTACCTTGAGGACCATCCTTCCCGGCCTATGAATGTGAAACTTAACTAGATGTGCCAACTATTTTACCCATGGGGAAATAAATATTCAATGACCATGGATTGCAGAGTCGTTGTTGAAGCCGCTGTACCGGTTTACGATGTCGAAGAACCGGACGAGGCTGTACGCATCGCTATATCAAAAACTGGAGAAATGCTTAATCCGGATTTGAATTATGTCGAGATAGAGATGGGGGATCGGACATGTCCCCATTGTGGTGAAGAATTAGAGCCGGCTTTTATTGCGGCTGATGAGAGTCTCGTGGCGCTCAAACTTGAGATGACGGTATTCAATGTGGAACGAGAAGAGCATGCAGCACGAATTGCGCGAAAAGAAATCGGGCAACGGTTAGAAAATATTCCGTTAACCGTTCTCGAAGTCGAAATACTCGAAGAGGAAGAAGGTGAAGAGTCAGAAAGTGAAGAAAGTGAAGAGGAGATCGAAGTCTCGACTGAATCTAGTGAGGAAGGCGAAGAAGAGGATGTACTGCCGGAATTTGATGACCTCCTCGAGGAAGAAGGTTAATTCGATAGATACAGCTGGTCGTTGGATTAATGGTACCGGGGAAAAGCTAGTAGTTTCTAATCCGCTTTTGCCGTTACCTTCTCAGTTTCGTGTGGTGCTTCTATTTCAGCAGTAATACCTTCAGCCAACGCAAACACTGCTTCTTTGTGATCCGTCTTTGATTTGTGTATCGACGTCGGTCGAACACCCATTTCGTCGTACTTTTCGAAGGCTTCCGGCTGATTCTCGCGTGCGTTATAATATTCACCAACTTCTGCCAGTAAACCATGAAGATGTATCAATTCTTGCTTCTTCATTTTGGGTATTTATGGTTAATAGCTAGAGGGTTATAGTACTATCTTGAGATACGTTACCATGGATTACGCCAATCCATCACACACTTCAAGTTTTAATCTAAAAGAATTTTTGGCTACGGATCCACAATTATCGATATGGACTACGAAGACCAACTCGAGCGGGCACTAGCTGAAACACCAGATATCGAGGGGAGCCAGGCGCGTTTTGATGTTCCCGATCCAGATGTTCGACAAGAGGGAAATACAACAGTATATGAAAATTTCCAATCTACACTGGACCGGTTGGATCGTGATGAAGATCATGTTCTCAAATTTCTTCAAGACGAGTTGGGGACCAGCGCCCAGATAGATGAAAGCGGTCGAGCGCGGCTAACGGGTGAATTTCGCACCGAGCGGATTGCTGAAGTCTTAGATGAATATATCGAAACATTCGTTACCTGTCCCGAATGTGGCCTCCCGGACACACACCTCGAACGAGAACAAGGCGTTCTTTTACTCCAATGCGATGCCTGTGGAGCTCAATCCTCTGTCGAAAGTTAACTGCGTATTTTCTTCCCTCAACAGAACTCTAATGAATTGGAAAAGTAAGGTTATCGCAACGTAATGAATTTATTCTTGTAATTGTTTCAATGTTTCAAGATCACGGTCGGTTCGCATAAACTCAGCGACTTTGTATTTGGCGTTGCATTCTGGGCATGTGAACTCTTCGTCATGTTTCGGTAGCGACGATGGATTACTTTCCCAACTACGCGAGCAGTTCGGACACAATAAATTCACGTATGCCTCATTAACCATATTAATATCTCCAGGGAGCGACATCAAAAAGGTTGATAGATAGAAGCAATATATCAAATGCTAAATAAATCAGTTTCTTGTGGCACCGAAAATAACCCAATCCGAGCACCAGCATCGAGCCATGCATGTCCATATGAGAAGGCAGCTAAAGCATTGACATAGTCATCTGACTCCATGAAATATCTGCCATCTTCGAGATATGATTCTGCCATCGTAATGAATTCATTCGCTGCTTCTCCCAGTGGTGTCTCTGGATCACACAGTAACTCAGTTGCATCGATTCCCTCAACTAATAACGTTTCGTAACGGCGTGTCTTTTCTTCCAATTGTGTCATATCCACAGGTTATTAGTCTCACATGAAGAACCTATGCCTTCAGAGTGACGTCCTCCCCGCCCGAAAGGGGGGCTTTGGGCCTGCTTCAACGTAAAAACGCAAAATCAGGCCGCAAAAGATTGTAAACATAGTAATGATTCCGGCGATATGGGTGTTCAACAGAAGCTACTAACTCTTCGAGATTAGATAATTAAATATGAGTGATTCGGATGTCGGCGATACATATCGCAAGCTGATAATCGGCGGTTCAGGTATTGCAGGATTAACAGCTGGCATTTATGCAGCACGCTCCAATCTGGATCCGTTGATTCTCGAAGGCGATGAACCTGGCGGCCAACTAACACTGACAACTGACGTTGAAAATTATCCAGGGTTTCCAGAGGGAATCAATGGGCCTGAATTAATTAATAACATGAAGGAACAGGCCAAGAGATTTGGTGCTGAGATCGAAAATGGTGTGATCACCGATCTCGATGATTCGTCACGGCCATTTCGGGTTGAATTAACGAATGGCACTATCTATCAAACAGATGCCTTCATTGCCGCAAGCGGGGCAAGCGCCAGAACCTTAGGTATTCCAGGAGAAGAAAATTTGATGGGATACGGTGTTTCTACGTGTGCGACATGTGATGGGGCATTTTTCCAAGGCGAAGATATGATAGTTGTTGGCGGCGGTGATGCAGCGATGGAAGAGGCCAATTTCCTCACAAAGTTTGCTGACACAGTTTATATTTTCCACCGACGGGAAGGATTTCGAGCAGAAGATTACTGGATCGATAGAACAATGGAAAAAGTCGAAGAGGGAGAAATCGAAATTAGGCGGAATACTGAATTAACTGAAATTCACGGCTCGAAAGAAGAGGGTGTCGATTATGTCACGTATGTAGAAAATCCCAACGGCCATCCGAAACAACGATTAGATGAGCCCGAGACTACAGAGCATGAAATGGATATAGGAGCGGTATTTCTTGCAATCGGCCATACACCGAATACGGATTATTTGAATGATACGGATGTCGAACTTGATGACGAAGGATATATCCAGACGAAAGGTGGACGAGGAAGTGGTCAAACCCGTACCGATGTTGACGGTATATTTGGGGCCGGCGATGTGGTCGATTATTACTATCAACAAGCTGTTACGGCAGGTAGCATGGGATGTAAAGCGGCGCTCGATGCTGATGCGTTTTTTGAGCAAGAAGGACCCTCGGTTGAAGCCACCAGTTCGGCAACCGCAGAATCGGACGACTAATTACGTCATACATATATCAACTATGGTACAAACAGATACAGAAATTGTTTCATTCACAATCGAACAAGAAGATGGTACGACTGATACTGTATCGTTACCAAAGGGATTGATCGCACTGTTTAATGACGAAGATGCTCCACAAGCAGAGGTAGTCGGTGATTTAACCTTGCTTGTATTTGCAGAACGTGCCCATATGCTCGTTCATCATAGTGACGAAGAGGTCGGCGAGGAGATTAAAAACCTTGAGCAAACAGTTCGTGAGCTATTTGAAGAACGGTTCGAATTGTCGTTCGAAGAAGCAACAGGTCATTCTCATTGAAGATCGAAATATATTTTATTCTTAACAAACGCCGGTGAACCGCCTCGAAGTTAGCCACCAGCCCATTCGACTTGCTCTGATTTACTGATTAATTCGATTTAGCTAATCGCAGGCGGTAAGCCCCCTGCCGCAAGGAGCCGCCGACTGTAGCGAGTAGGTAGGGGTGGTTCACACGGTATAGTGTAAGAAGACACCATCATCGATTTGTCGTATTGATTCCAATGATAGGTGAGGAAAATCCGCCGTAAAACCGTCACCATCAACTAAGGTTGGTGCATTTTTCCCGCCGATTATTAGTGATCCAATATACAGTCGAAGTTCATCGACAAAATTCCCTTCAAATAATGAAAAAATCAATTCGCCACCCCCTTCGACCATGAGTTGGTCAATTCCCTGCTGATCTAAAAGCTCCCACGTAGATTGTAAATCAACACGCTCCCCCGAGGTTTGGAAAACGGTCGCGCCGACCTCCTCAAGCATATCAATTTGTGTTGCTGAAGCTGTATCACTAACAAAAACATAGACTGGAATATCCGTCTCAAAAACAGCAGCATCCGGTGGTGTTCTTGCGTCAGAATCAATAATAATACGAATCGGGGAATTTTCTGCCCGGTCTGTCGTCAGGGTAGGATCATCTGCCAATATTGTCCCGATCCCAACCATAATTCCATCAGATTCGGCACGTAATTCATCAACCCTATCAAAATCCGTGGATCCACTGATTGCAATCTGTGTTCGGTTACGAGTTGATAATTTCCCATCAACACTCATCGCCGCATTAACGATGGTCCGCATACTCGATTGTTGTTATTCAACGATATACAGATTTCGCCTCGGCGCGAACTATTTTTATCCTTGGTGTCCCAAATGTTATCGATGACAATCGAAGAGCATGCCGAGGAGCTTGCCTCCACCCTCGGTGTCAACAAACAGGAGGTTCAATCTGACTTGGAAACCCTCGTTGAGTACAGTGTCCCGATTGAAGAAGCAAAAGAAAGTCTTCGCCGGAAATATGACGATTCCGTCAGCGACGACACACCCTCTCCAATTAATATCGCTGACTTATCGACAGATAGTGGGAGTGTCACTGTTACTGGAACTTTATTAACCGTTGGAAAACGACCCATTCGTTATCAGGGAGAAGATCACATCATTCTCGAAGGGGAAATCGCCGACGAAACAGGAAAAACTTCATATACCGCGTGGGAAGATTTCTCCTTTGACGTCGGAGATACGATTACAATCATCAACGCAAATATTCGGAATTGGGGCGGTGAACCTGAGCTAAATTTTGGTGAAGACTCATCTGTCACGGTCGCAGATGAATCACTGGATATCGATTATCCAATCGGTGGTGAACGATCATTGTCCGAGGTTACTGTCGGTGATCGAGGTATCTCAGTGGAAGTGAAACCGCTTGATGTAACGGCTAAAACTATCGAGGGGCGTGATGGAGAAACCAGAATTTTAAGCGGTGTTCTGGCAGATGAAACCGCGCAATTACCGTTTACTGATTGGGATCCACATTCAACAATTTCAGAAGAGGGCCCAGTGCGTCTAGAAAACGTCTATGTCAGAGAATTTCGAGGCGTCCCTGAAATAAATCTATCTGAATTTTCAACCGCGACGCAAATTGATCGAGAAATCGAAATTACGGATCCAGAACGAGTTACAATACAAGAAGCGATCCAAAATGGGAGCGCATATAACGTGGAAATTACTGGAAATGTCATCCAACTTCGAGATGGATCCGGACTTATTCAGCGCTGCCCCGAATGTGGGCGGGTTATCCAACAGGGCCAATGTCGAACACATGGAGACGTTTCAGGTGAAAACGAACTTCGGATCAAAGCCATCTTGGATGATGGTACCGGGACAGTAACGGTTGTCTTTGGTAATGACTTAACTGAGGAAATTTACGGAAAGAGTTTAGAAGAAGCAATATCAGACGCCCGCGAAGCAATGGACCAAGAAATAGTTGCGGAAACAATTAACGACAAATTGGTTGGTCGTCAAATCCGTGTTCGTGGCCGATTGAGTATTAACGATTATGGTGCCAACCTTGATGCTATAGAATTCACATTCGTCGACGAAGATCCCACAGATCACGCGCAACGTCTCCTGGAGGTCGTGCAATGAACCAAACAAATTCCCCTCGCCGTGAGATAGCCCACCGGATGTTCGCAACGGAATACCAGGAGTCCACCTATTCGTATTCGGAGAGTGACGAAGACCGAGCACCAAATTATATTATTTCACCAACAGGTCAACGAGCGAATCGTCTGTTTATTGTTGGGGTTGTTACCGAAGTTGAGGCTGTGAATGAGAATACCAGGCGAGTTCGAGTCGTTGATCCAACTGGTGCATTTCTGCTCTATGCAGGTCAATATCAACCTGATATCGTTACACTGCTTGACGAAATCGAAATTCCTTCATTCGTTGCCGTGACCGGAAAAACGAACACATTTCAGCCAGATGGCAGTGATGAAATCATTGCTTCAATTCGCCCAGAAAGCGTTAATACAGTTACCCAAGAGACACGTGATCGTTGGGTAATAAATACTGCTGAGCATACGTTAAAACGAATCGACACATTCGTATCCGCACTCAATTCCGAAGCACGAGACCAAGAACTTCAGAATGAATTACTCGCTGAAAATATTAATAGAGATTTAGCAATTGGCATTCCCAAAGCAATACAGGAATATAAGACAACAAAAGATTATCTTGCTGCCCTGCGTGATGTAGTTATTGAATCAGTCGAGCTTGTCGCTGGACAACGCGATGACATATCAGATCTCACTTTAGCGCCACATGAAACGAGCGAAGGCGAACCGTCAATCGAAATTTCTGCTGATTTGCCACTCACGACACGAACTGAAATGGCATCCACCAATGAAGAAGGCATGGACGAACAACCGTCACCTACGAAAACAGAACAGCCACAAATAGAGGAGGGAGCAGAAGAGATTAACGCAGAAGGTGCTCAGCAATCAGTGGAGATGTCAGGATCCCAAACAGGGCAGACAAGTACTGATGAAATGTATGAACTTGGGGAGGAAGAACGACAAGAAGTAAAAGATGAATATGGCGTCGAATTCAAAAGTGGTGCAGAAATTGACGAAACGACATCATCAGAGGAATCGGTAGAAACGCCTAGTGAAGCCGAAACGAGCGCCGAAACATCTGAAACCGCAACTGAAATCTCAAGAAATGGTGAATCTTCCCCAGAGGCGGATGAATTTGAAGAAATTGTTGTCGAATATCTTCGTGATATGAATGACGGCGACGGTGTTAATCGAGATGAATTAATTTCCACAATTATTGATGAATATGATGTCACTCAGGAGGTTGTTGAAAATGCAATCGAAGATGCGCTGATGAGCGGTCGTTGTTATGAATCTGGCGAGAATGAATTAACGCCGATATAAGTAGATGCCAGAAATCGATCCGATTCCCAATAAACCTGCTGCCATTATCACAATTAACAAGAAACGCTATCTCATAATTGCTGATTACCATGCTGGTATTGAGATAGCACTCCGATCAAAAGGCGTCGAGATTGCAAGCCGTGCGACAAATCGGCGGAATCGACTTCACGAATTGCTCGCTGAATATAATCCAGATGAACTCGTGATTCTTGGCGATCTCGCTCACGGCATTGGAAAACCGCATGGTATTGAAAATGAAGAGATAGCCACGCTTATAAATTCAATTGATCGTCCAATAACCCTTGTTAAGGGCAATCATGATGGCAAAATAGAAGATGTGGTCGATATTCCCGTGACTGATTCCCGAGGTAAACGAATTGATACTGTGGGATTCGCTCATGGACATACCTATCCCAGTGAAGATGTCCTCCAAGCAGATTTGCTTTGTATCGGCCATGAGCATCCAGCAGTTCGGCTTGAAGATACGGTCGGTGGCAGTCGTATGGAGCGTGTCTGGTTACGAGGACAACTTAATTCCACGGGGTTTAGTGAGACAATCGATGATGATCTCACCCTTGATGGAGATCTCGTTGTATTTCCGGCATTCAATAGTCTGAGCGGAAGCACGTGGATTAATATCGAAGGACAGGAATTTCTTTCACCCTTTTTACCTGACGGAATTAGCAACAATAAGGTCTATCTTTTAGATGGTACTCTCCTCGGTCAATATCAAAAAATATAGAGTATGGCACTAGTCGTCAGCTACCCCCCTGGAAGGGCTGGGCTTGTCGGTGGACTCACGTTCTACCGACACGGGTGTGTGATGATTGCTCTCGATCGTTGGCTATTTACTGACAGTTATTCAATGCACTTAATCCGTCCTAACCCTTAGGACTGGTCGTGTCTACTGGGGAAATGAGCGAAACCGTCTTCCATCGCCTCCATGCAGATATTCGGAACAATCTTCAAACTCGTGGATTCACCACAGCGACTGAACCACAAAAAGAAGCAATCCCACCCTTGATGGATGGGGAAAACGGTCTCGTGATTGCGCCGACAGGTTCAGGGAAAACTGAAACTGCAATGTTACCTGTTTTTGATGCTATCTATAAAGGATCTTCTTCATTTGGTATTTCTGCGCTTTATATCACACCCTTACGGGCGTTAAATAGAGATATGCGAGACCGGTTAGAGTGGTGGGGTAATCAACTGGACATTGAAGTCGATGTGCGGCATGGGGATACATCGGATTATCAGCGACAAAAACAAGCCGACAATCCCCCAGATGTGTTAATTACAACACCGGAAACACTTCAGGCAATGCTCACCGGATCGAAACTACGGAAAGCGCTCAGTGATGTTGAACATGTGATTGTTGATGAAGTTCACGAATTAGCGAGTGCAAAACGCGGCGCTCAACTCACGATTGGACTCGAACGATTACGAACGATCAGTGACGCATTCCAGCGAATAGGATTATCAGCCACCGTTGGTGATCCGAAAGAAGTTGGTGCGTTCTTAACCGGTGGTCGAGGTTGTGAGATAATCGAAATTAGTGCTGGCAGTAAAACAGATATCACGATTATCGAACCGGCAGTTACAGATAAGGATAAATCACTGGCCAAAGAATTAATGACGGAACCTGAATTTGCCAGTCAAATCCGACGCATTCACGAAATTGTCGAAGACCATGATTCAACGTTAATTTTCGTAAATACGCGTCAAACTGCCGAAGCATTGGGATCGCGGTTCAGGGAAATGGATGCGAATATAGGTGTCCACCATGGTTCCCTATCAAAGGGATCAAGAATAGATATTGAAGACAAATTTAAAGCCGGTGAGGTAGATGGATTACTCTGTACTTCATCAATGGAGCTAGGTATTGATGTCGGTCGGATTGATCATGTTATTCAATATCAGAGCCCGCGGGAAGTCACTCGATTGCTACAACGGGTCGGACGAGCAGGTCACCGAAACGACATTGCCTCAAATGGCACTATAATCACCAGTAACCCTGATGATACGTTTGAGGCGATGGCAATCGCCCGCCGTGCCCTAAACGATAACGTTGAAAATACGAATATTCATTATGATAGTTTAGATACTGTTGCAAATCAGACCGTTGGCTTAGTGATAGATAATGACACGATTAGTGCACGACTTGCCTATGAAATCATAACCTCCGCATATCCATTCCGTGATTTAGATGAATCGACGTTCAAAGACGTTATTACTGAACTTGATTCTAATCGGGTGATATGGCTGGATGAAGAGCAAGACCAATTAGAGAAGACCGGCGGAACCTGGCAATATTATTATGCGAATCTATCGATGATCCCTGATGAAGAGACATACGTGGTCCATAATATGGCAACTGATACACAGGTAGGGACACTTGATGAGCGATTTGTCGTCAACTTTGCTGAGCCAGGAGAAACATTCATCCAAGGAGGGAAAATGTGGCGAATTGTTGAGATAGAAGAAGAACAATCACAAGTTAATGTCAGTCCGATTGAAGATCCCGCAGGTGAAATTCCGTCATGGGTTGGTGAAGAAATACCGGTTCCGTATGCAGTCGCTCAAGAAGTGGGTGAAATTCGAGATATCGTCGCCAACCAATTACAAGAAGGAGCCTCCCTATCGAATGTTGCAAATGAATTACCAAAACGATATCCACTTTCAAGCGAGACTGCCAATCGGGCTATTCGGAAAGTTGTTGATCAGATCCGAGAGTCAACAATGGTCCCTACCGATGACCGTATCGTCATCGAGCGAGAGGGGCGAACGATAATTATCAATGCCTGTTTTGGTCATAAGGTTAATGAAACCCTTGGACGCGTTCTTTCTGCTCTTCTTGGACAACGGACTGGATCCTCGATTGGATTAGAAACGGATCCATATCGGATCGAACTCGAAACACCTGGTAGAGTTACTACGAATGACGTAATCGAAATTCTCGAAACTACCGATCCAGATCATATCGCGACAATTATTGAATTAAGTTTACAGCAATCAGATACACTCAAATTCACGCTATCGCACATTGCTGCAAAATTTGGGGCATTGAAACGATGGAAAGGGGGAAATAATATTTCATCAAATCGCCTCATTTCCATGTTAGAGGAAACGCCAATTCACGAAGAGGCTGTTCGTGAGATCTTTCAAACTGATTTAGCAATCACCGAAACCCAATCAATATTACACGATATTGGCGATGGCGATATTGATATCGTATCTGAATCGGCAATAACACCCATCGGCGGTGCCGGCAGATCTGGTGGGAAAGAGCTTTTAGCGCCTGAAAATGCGGATGCCTCAGTAGTTTCTACGATTAAAGATCGGATAATGAACGACCGCGTCAGGCTATTTTGTACTCACTGTAAAGAGTGGGATCAGCAAACGAAGGTAAAACGCATTGAGGATCAACCCCAATGTCCCAACTGTGATTCGACCCGGATAGCGGCACTCAGTCCGTGGGCAGATGAGAAGGTGCAAGCGATTAAGGCTTCGGAGAAAACCGACGAGCAAGAGCAGCTTGCAGAACGTGGCTACCGAAATGCTTCGCTAGTCCAAGGCCATGGCAAACAAGCAGTTATCGCATTGCAAGGCCGCGGTGTCGGCCCGCAAAATGCTGCTCGCATCATCAATAACCATCGTGAAAATGAGAACGATTTCTATCGTGATATCTTGGAACGCGAACGAGAATATGCTCGGACAAAATCATTTTGGGATTAATCAACTTTACCTGCCGATTTCACGCTACATTATATTTATTTTATTGAATCGATGAGACTACCAATATCGATACTAGATAGATTATTATGCGACTGGCCCCTGGAGCATTCCGATACGCTGGAATGGTAGCTATTCTTGGAGTTTTCGGTGGCATTTTTTGGCTTCCGATAGGGGTTGGATTCGGAATCCTGAGTCTTGGCATTCTCTTATTCTTTCGTGATCCAGAACGCGTTATTCCAGAAAAGGGTTTTATCTCACCGGCAGATGGAAAAGTTACCGTCATTCGAGAAGAAGGCAATCAATTACGAATTGGCATCTTTATGAATATAACTGATGTCCATGTTAATCGAATGCCCAGTAAGGGAGAAATAACGGAAATCACTCATTCTCCAGGAGGGCATTTTCCAGCATTTTCAAAAGACGCTGAACGGAATGAGCGTGTCCGAATTGAATGCGATAACTTTAGCATTATCATGATCGCTGGTACGCTTGCCCGGCGAATTACAACATATATTGAAACCGGAGAGACAGTAAACCGTGGCCAACGGATCGGACATATTGCATTCGGCAGCCGTGTTGATGTCCTACTACCTCCTTCAATTACTGACGATGAACTTCATGTTGGATTAGGTGATTCAGTCGTTGCAGGAGAAACAGTGCTTGCCAATTCCGGAAATAGGTAGTGATTTGTTTTGGCATTCCAACAAACAATCTATACAGCAGGGAGATATCAATGAGAATCCACTGGCGGCATCTCTGGATGTGGGTCAAAAATAAATTTGCAAATCGTGTCCAAATCGATACACGGGGACTCGCAGCAATGCGGATCGGCGTGGGTATTCTCATCTTGATAGATATTAGTATTCGACTCCAAGATTTACGGGCATTCTATACAAACAGTGGGGTTCTGCCACGGTCTCTGCTCATTGAAGAATATCCATTGATATCTCAATTTTCTATCCATACACTCATTGGAGATATCTGGTTTCAGATATTCTTGTTTGGGATCCTGGCAATATCGACCGTATTCCTCTTACTTGGATATTATACAAAACCTGCTACAGTAGTGACCCTGTTACTAGTGATATCATTACATGCACGAAATCCCCTGATTCTCAATGCAGGTGATGCTATCCTTCGACGATTACTTTTCTGGAGTTTATTTTTACCGATTGGTGCTACCTGGTCTATAAATCGGCATACCGAACATCGGTCGGATAAACAGATTATCACTGTAGCTACATTCGCATATCTCATCCAAATTGTACTCATATATATAGTTAACTTGTTATTCAAATTACGGGGAGATGCCTGGACCAAGGGGAATGCAGTACAGTATGTCTTTGAACTCGATCAATTAACTATTCTGTTTGGCGATCTCCTTAGCACATATCCCTCATTATTAGATATATTGGGAACCGTTTGGATGAGTTTGCTATTGTTTGCTCCATTATTAATTTTGCTAACCGGATATAGACGCACGGTTCTTGTTGGTCTGTTTATGAGTATGCATTTTGGTATGTTTCTCACATTACAATTAGGACTCTTTCCACTCATTTCTATAGTCGCTTTGTTACCATTCCTGCCCAAACGATTTTGGGAAAGAGTAGAAGCGGAGCTTTCACATATATTATCGCTGACCAATCAAATAGAAAGGATGGCTTCTGTTTTCAATTTCCGCCATCCAAATACATTAACCGAAGAATCATTATCGCGAGGATTTCGTCTAGTAAAATCAGGCGTAATTATGGCGATCATTATCCTGATGATTATTTGGAATGGGATCACGCTTGGATATATGGGTGCGCCTGACTCAATTGAATCACAGCTGAAAACAGCTGAATATCGATGGGATATGTTTGCTCCAAATCCCCGTAAATCTGAGGGTTGGTTTGTAATTAGAGGAGAGTTACAGACAGGAGAGACGGTTGATCCATTCTATACGACGTTGATTTCATGGGATCGGCCACCGGACCTTGCAACTACGTATCCAAGCCATCGATGGTTATTATATCTGTTAGAGATTCAACGGCCTTCGAACAGTGAATTTCGATCTGGATTTGTAAACTATCTCTGTCGTAATTATAATGAAAATCATGTGTCGACACTGGAATCCGTGACCATTTTTTATATTGAAGAACAGTCTCAGCTACACCAACCTGATACACGTACTCGCCGAAATCTCGGAACATTCAGCTGTGCTGGTGGATCAATGCCAGATAGATGATTCGTAGCTCAAGAGGGTTATCTGGAGTATCCCGGTTCTGTTTTTGACTTCCTCCCACCCGTGAACGGGGTGGGATTCCTCCGTGGGTGATTCCG
>JBDGRB010000305.1:0-4806 GCA_042218485.1 Halobacteriaceae archaeon
GTGAGGAAGTTTGTCCTGTCGATGCGATCATTTTGACACAAAACTTCGAGTTTACTGGCGAGACAAAACACGATTTAGTATATAATATGGAACAACTAAAGAACGTTCCGTGGTATAATGATATCGATCCGTTGGCCACAAGAGAGCCGGACAGAGGTAGTTGGGTTGGTGAAGGCGAAGGCGAAGTAGATTATCAATAATACGAACCTACCAGATCCCTATGTTTGGACAGTTATACGAAATCCACGTTTGGAGAGTCAAACTCGAAATCTTCAAAGGGTTAACCTATGAAGGAGTGAACAATGGCAATATATGAACTATTGGCTTTTGGACTGTTCGCTACAGTAACCATCGCGAGCAGTTTAGGCGTTGTTTTAGTTGAAGATCCGTGGCATGCCGCCTTGTTACTCGGCGTTGCGTTAATGACTGTTGCCATTCATTATGTGATGTTACGGGCAACGTTCGTCGCAGCGATGCAAGTTCTCGTCTATGTCGGGGGTGTATTGATCCTCATTACATTTGCTGTCATGTTAACAAGAGAGCAAACAGCGGAGGTGCAAGAGACAGCATGAGCAGTGATCGACGCGACAGTAAATTACCAGGGCTTGCCGCAATCGGATTATTCCTTGTCTTAGCGCTGGTATTTATCGATGCAGGCTTTCAAGCAACTGCCCAAAGTGGGTTTGAGGCCGGTGTCTCGATTACAGCCGGTCTTGGATATTTGTTGTTTGATCTAGTTGGCCAAACTCCACTTGGATCCGAAGGTTTCCTTGCAGTGTTTGAAATTATTGATGTAGTTCTCGTGGCTGCTCTTGTCGGAGCAGTTATGCTTGCACGTCGAGAGCATCAAAAGATGACAGATGGCGGCACAGATCAATCAACCCGAGGTGACCAATAAGATGGTTGTCGCAATGGAATATTATTTACTTTTGTCAGCTGCGGTCTTCTCAATTGGTGTTTATGGTATTTTGACACGCCGTAATGCGTTAATATTTCTCATGAGTGTCGAACTCATGCTGAATGCTGCGAATATCAATCTCGTTGCTTTTTCATGGTTTCATGGCAATCTGACTGGGCAAGCGTTCAGTTTATTTGTAATGGCGTTAGCAGCCGCTGAAGTTGCTGTCGGTATCGGTATCATTCTCGTTCTGTATCGCAATTTCGAAGATATCGATGTCAAAGAAGCTACGACAATGAGGTGGTAACAATGGTAAATGCATTCACTCTCGCACCGGCAATTCCGCTCCTTCCCTTTGTATCGTTTGTGATAGCAGTCGTTCTCGGATATTTTGCGCCGCGGTTGTTGCCGAAAGGTGGCGCCATTCCAGGAATTATTGCGACCGGTATTTCGTTATTGCTATCAGGCCTAGCGTTTCTGGCAGTGAGCAATCACCAGACCTATAATGAAACGATTTATACATGGGTATCAAGTAACCAAGCCGTAAGTCTCCACTTTGGTATTCTTCTCGATCCATTGTCAACGTTGATGCTCGTTGTTGTTTCGCTAGTAACGTTCTTGGTACATATTTTCAGTCTCGGGTATATGAATGATGAAGGGGAAACTGGATTGCCACGATATTATGCCGGCTTAGGTCTATTCTCAGCCAGCATGTTGGCATTCGTGTTTGCTAATAATCTGTTGATGGCGTTCATGTTCTTTGAACTCGTTGGTCTTTGCTCTTGGCTATTAATCGGTTTTTGGTTCCGAGAAAAAGCACCGTCAAGTGCTGCAAAAAAGGCATTTCTCGTTACTCGGTTTGGTGACTACTTTTTCCTGATCGGTGTTGTCGCTGTGTTTGCCACATTCGGGACTGCGAGGTTTGTCGGATCAGCAACCCAACCTGGATTCCCGACAATCGCTGAACATGCCTTATCGCCTGATGCAACCGCTCATGTGACGACGTTTTTGGGTCTTGACCCTGGTGCATGGTTCCCAATTCTGGGGCTCTTGATTCTCGGGGGTGTCATTGGAAAATCAGCACAATTCCCATTACATACATGGCTCCCAGATGCGATGGAAGGTCCAACCCCAGTGTCAGCTTTGATCCATGCTGCGACGATGGTAGCAGCGGGTGTCTATCTTGTCGCTCGGATGTATAGCTTCTATGCACTATTACCTGATGTCCTCGCGATCATTGCATTTATCGGCGGGTTCACTGCCCTTCTCGCAGCATCGATGGCTGTAGTCAAACGTGAAATCAAACAAGTGCTTGCTTACTCGACGATTTCTCAATATGGATATATAATGTTGGGCCTGGGGGCAGGTGGATATGTTGCTGCGACGTTCCATTTAATGACGCATGCGATCTTCAAAGCCCTGCTGTTCCTTGGTGCTGGAAGTGTGATTATCGCAATGCATCACAACGAAGACATGTGGGACATGGGCGGATTACGATCGAAGATGCCAATTACCTATTATACGTTTTTATCCGGCTCATTAGCGCTTGCTGGGATTTTCCCGTTTGCGGGCTTCTGGTCGAAGGACGAAGTCCTGTATGAAACACTCGTTCATGGGTTAGGTAGCCAGCCCCTTCTCTTGCTTGCCTATCTTATGGGACTAGTTGCAGTCTTCTTTACTGGATTCTATACCTTTCGCATGGTGTTTTTAACTTTCCATGGGACGCCTCGATCCGATGTTGCTGAAAGTCCTGAATCTGTTCGCTGGAATGTAAAGGGCCCTCTCGTTGTCTTAGGGGTTTTAGCGGCGACTGCAGGACTCGTGAATATGACGCCGGTCGCTGCTGCGTTGAACATGCCAGGTATTGAATTACTCCACAAGTGGCTAGCCCCGCCTGCAGAAGGTCCCGTGTTATCAATTACCTCAGCTGAAGCATATCATCATGCACTGGAGGTCATTGCAAACTATCATGCGGCGTCGCTTTCGCCGCTGATTCCCGCGGTCGTGTCATTACTGTTTGCACTGGCTGGGGCAGGATTAGCGCATCGGTTCTACAACGTTCCAGAACCTATGGAACATACTGATAAATTGGGGAGAGCAAAAACTATCGTGTATAATAATTATTATCAGGATGAGTATCAGGTCTGGTTAGCCGAAGATATCACCTATCCACTGGCAAAGCTATCGGATAAGTTTGATCAGGGGATAATCGATGGAATCGTCGACGCCACAAGTAGTATCAGTCTCTTTGTTGGTAGCCGGATCAAACGCATTCAAACAGGCGTTGTAACGAATTATGCAGCCTTACTTACGATTGGTTTGGT
The DNA here is from genome assembly GCA_042218485.1 of Halobacteriaceae archaeon. Lineage (GTDB taxonomy): Archaea > Halobacteriota > Halobacteria > Halobacteriales > Halobacteriaceae > JBDGRB01. Next base: position 3,223 of record JBDGRB010000305.1, read on the forward strand.
ATTATTACTTGCAATTGTTGGATGGATTGGGGGGTGGTTCTAAATGATGATTGAATTACTGTTAGGTTTGACATTTATCAGTGCGGTAATTGTGTTGTTTAGCTCTGATGAGTATGCGGATAAATTGGCATTTGTATTGAGTTTGATACCACTTGTCCTGAGTTTAGTAATGTATCTATCATTCGAGGGCGGTGGCAATGCGTTATTGAATGGATCGCTTGCGTTCGAAACACAATTTGTGTGGTTCCACTTAGGCGATCTATTTACGCTTCAATATCATGTTGGTGTTGATGGAATTAGTATGCCCCTCGTGGTTTTGACGACTGTCCTTGGGTCAGCGGCCATTCTTAGTGCATGGACGCCAATTGATTCCCGACAAACACAGTTTTATGGCCTAATGCTCTTCATGGAAGCGAGTCTCCTTGGGGTATTCACGGCAATGGATTTCTTCCTCTGGTTTGTATTTTGGGAGTTTGTCCTCGTCCCGATGTATTTCTTGATCGCTATTTGGGGTGGACCACGACGAAAATACGCTGCAATCAAATTCTTTGTCTATACGAACATCGCGAGTCTGGTCATGTTCATTGGGTTCATGGCCCTCGTGTTTGGATTACCGATTGATACCTTCGACCTGCCTGTTATCGCGCAGGCCCTTGCGAATGATCAATTACAGTCACTGGCAGGTCTCGACCCACAAACTATCAAAACGTTTGCTTTCCTTGCGATGTTTGCAGGCTTTGCGGTCAAAGTCCCAGTCGTGCCGTTCCATACTTGGTTGCCAGATGCACACGTGGAGGCGCCAACACCCGTGTCAGTTATGCTAGCCGGAGTGCTGCTAAAAATGGGTACATATGCATTGCTCCGGTTTAATTTCACGATGCTACCGGGGATTGCGCAGGCCAACGCCCAATTGATTGCCATATTCGCTGTAATTAGTGTCATCTATGGTGCGATGCTCGCATTAGCCCAACAGGATCTCAAACGTATCGTGGCATATTCTTCGATATCATCGATGGGATATGTCATTCTTGGCCTTATTGCCTACACTGTCCATGGTGTTGGGGGTGCCACATTCCAAATGATATCTCACGGTCTGATATCTGGATTATTATTCATGTGTGTCGGTGTTATTTACAACACTGCCCACACGCGTATGGTCGGTGATCTTTCCGGTATTGCTGATCGGATGCCCGTTACGAGTGCTGTGTTTGTGGCCGCTGCCTTTGGGTATATGGGCTTACCGCTGATGAGTGGTTTCGCTGCCGAATTCCTCATCTTTGTCGGGTCCTTTGGGGCATTTACTGGCGCCCCGATTTATACTGGGCTTGCGATGTTTGGAATCGTTATCGTTGCTGGCTATTATTTATGGGCCATGCAACGAGTCCTCTTTGGACCCTTTACTGCAGATACAGAATATGAAATTTCACCGGCAGCTTTCCATGATGTTGCGCCGTTAGTAATATTAATTCTCCTTATCATTGTTCTGGGCGTTGCGCCTGATATCTTCTATGGCATGATACAACAGGCCGTCCAACCAATTGTTGCGCTAACTGGAGGTGGTCTCTAAATGGTTACTGCACCTGC
>JBDGRB010000305.1:4906-23038 GCA_042218485.1 Halobacteriaceae archaeon
ACAGCACTTGTGTTGGTTGCCAGTTGGGATTATATCCGTGATGAGCGATATCTCGCTGAATATTATGCACTAATACTTCTGGCAGCAACCGGCATGGGATTGATGGCGAGTGCCAATAGTTTGGCGACGGTATTTGTCAGCCTTGAATTAGCGAGTCTTCCATCGTATGTTCTTGTCGCCTACCTGAAACATAACAAAGGAAGCGTTGAAGCCGGATTGAAATACTTCCTCATTGGTGCCCTTTCAAGCGCCATATTCGCCTATGGAATCAGTCTTATTTATGCTGGAACTGGAACACTATTATTAACGGGGATCGCCGAGCAGCTAACAACATTACAATCCCTCCATGGCGTTGTTGGCTTAGGGGTTATTATGATGATTGCCGGATTTGGATTTAAAACTGCAAGTGTTCCATTTCACTTCTGGGCGCCCGAAGCATACGAAGGCGCACCGTCACCAATCAGTGCGTTTCTCTCCTCTGCTTCGAAAGCCGCTGGATTTGCCATTCTCATCCGCGTATTTACAGCAGCATTCCCGATCGATGTTATGACAGGGATGCAGATTGACTGGGGAATAGCGTTTGCTATCATTGCTGTTATCACCATGACGCTTGGGAATTTTGCGGCAGCAACCCAAAGCAAAGTAAAACGAATGCTCGCCTATTCCTCTATTGGCCACGCTGGGTATGTCTTAATCGGCATTGCAGCTCTTGCAGGATCAAACTCCTCGTTAGTCCTTGGAGCAAGTATGATACATTTATTCGTGTATGGATTCATGAATACAGGTGCGTTCCTCTTTATTGGCCTTACTGAATATTGGAACGTCGGGCGTTACTTTGAGGATTTCAATGGCCTCGCATCACAGGCACCTGTCGCCTGTTTAGCTATGACAATCTTCCTATTTAGTTTGGCTGGACTTCCCGTTGGCGCTGGATTCCTGTCGAAATATGTATTGTTTGCGGGTGCGGTCCAAGCTGGCTTTTGGTGGCTGGCCGGTGTAGGAGCTATAAACAGTGCGTTGTCCCTCTTCTATTATGCACGCGTTGTAAAGGCAATGTGGATCGAAGAACCAAATGGTAATGTTTCAATATCGTCTCGACCGGTTGGATTATATACCGCTATCATTGTCTCAGCAATTGTGACAGTTGGGCTGATGGCAGTATTCAATCCTGTTACCCAAACGGCCATTCAGGCAGCCAGCGCACTCCTCTAACGTATTTCATATGACACACATAAAAGAATGATAAATCGTCTGGTGCTCGGTTGTGGAGCGTTAGACGCCGATATTTTCGATAGTTTGGTCTCCAAGCAAGGCGAGTTACATGCCCTCGATTCGGATCCCGACCGTGTTGAGACCCTTCGAAATGAAAAAATCCCTGCCCATGAGACGGATTTTACAACAATAGATGGGATTGAGGGGTATGATCCGGATATAATTATTATTGGCAGTGAAAATCAGGGAAAAAACCATTCAGCAGCTCGGGCTGCCCGCTCTGTCTATCCTGAAGCATATCTTATCGGATATCTCGGCGGTGATGCAACCCCGCATCAATATAATCAGTATTCGGATCTCGTCGATTATATGTTAACTCCTGGCTCGCTCCTTCTCGATCATATCGATTCACGACTCGAATCGGGGATTGTCTTTCGCTCCAACCAGTTGCGGGAAACGCTCACGTCTATTAGCGGCACGCTCGGCATATTTATGCATGACAATCCGGATCCCGATGCTATCGCGAGTGCCGTCGCACTCGAATCAATTGCAAATGAGCTTGACATAGAGGCGGATCCATGTTATTTCGGTGAAATATCTCATCAGGAAAATCGAGCGTTCGTGAATTTACTTGAACTTGATCTCCGCAACGTGGGTATCGATGAATCAATCGATTATGATGCCATAGCATTAGTGGATCATTCCCAACCAGGTGTCAATGATCAATTACCCGAAGATACAGCAATACGGATCGTTATTGATCATCATCCGACATCAGAATCACTTGATGCTACGTTTGCGGATACACGTGAAGAGGCTGGAGCAACAAGTACCTTAATGACGGATTATTTGCGCCACTTTACAAATGCAATCAATGATACGATTGCGACTGCACTACTGTATGGTATTCGTGTAGATACAAAGAACTTCTCCCGCGATATCTCAGTCAAAGACTTCAATGCCACCGCCTACTTACTCGATTTTGCTGATACAAGTATAATAGAACGCATCGAAAGTCCAAGCGTGAGTCCAGATACATTATATACCATTGCTGAGGCTATCCAAAATAGAAATCTCAGGGGAACTGTTGTAACAAGTTGTGTGGGCGAAATTCGTGATCGTGATGCTCTATCACAGGCTGCAGATCAATTAATTGAAATGCAAGGCGTATCGACATCCTTTGTTTATGGTTTTGATGAGGACACTGTTCATATTTCTGCACGGTCTCATGAAAATGACGTAGATCTCGGGACAGTCCTCCGAAGTGCATATCAGGATGTTGGGAATGCAGGTGGGCACGTCGATATGGCTGGTGGTCAAATCCCGCTTGGCCTTTTCGGGAATATCGAAGAGACTGATGCATCGACACTCCGTATGATACTTGAGGATGTCATCCCGCAACGGTTTTTTTCTGTACTTGATTCGGACGTTATCGAAACCACCGAAGAATGATTAATAGCCTTTTTGACTACTCGTCACCTGATATAGAATGATGGCAGAGGGTACATCTACTGATGAGTCGCCCACCGTGAAGGAATATATGACCCGCGATGTCGAAACCGTTTCACCAGACGAAACAGTGGGTGCTGTCGCCAAACGAATTGCTGAAAGTGATGGCCATAATGGATATCCTGTCTGTAATGGTCGACAAGTCGAGGGATTTGTCGGCGCTCGTGATCTCCTATTAGAAGATGATAATGAGCCAATTTTCAAGGTCATGAATGAAGATCTCATTGTGGCTCATCCCGATATGAACATCAATGACGCTGCCCGTGTAATACTCCGATCGGGCATTCAAAAATTACCGGTTGTCGATGATGCTGGGAATTTGGTGGGAATAATATCGAATGCTGATGTTATCCGAAGTCAGATTGAACGGGTTACTCCCAGCAAAGTTGCTAAACTAAAAGATACACTTGAATCGATACATGATATTGAGATTACCCAAGAGCGTCGTGAGGTGGCATTAGCTGATTTGGTACCGACCCAAGGAAAAGTATATGCCGATGAACTTGAAGGACGATCGTATGAACTCGAACGCGGATTAACAGAACCGCTTGTAGTGATCAATAATGCCGGTACGTTATATCTGGCAGATGGTCATCATCGGGTAATGGCCGCCAATAAGTTAGATATCGATACAATGGATGCTTACGTGATCAATATCGATTCGGAAGTTGATTTGGGGATGGCCAAAACAGCAAACAAAGAGGGATTGGAATCGATTGAAGATATTCGTGTTGTTGATTATGCCCATCATCCGCTTGTAGAAACAATCGAACGCCTAAAGTAATCTCTTTTTCTCCGTAAACGGCGGGATTCTCTGGTTGAGTCTAGATAGATCAGACCAAATCCCGTCCGGTAAAGACTAATCTTTTAGCCTTCCCAGATAGTATACTATGTATGTTCGACCAAGACGATCTTGCGGAGATTCAAGACGCTCATGACGAATGGGAAGAGGAAACCTTGGATCCCTTTCTTGATGCTCACGGTGAACGAAAAGATCGATTCGCAACGGTCTCGAATATGGAAGTCGACCGACTGTATACACCTGAGGATATCGAAGATATCGATTATACGGAAGATCTTGGGTTCCCCGGTGATACACCGTTTACTCGGGGTGTGTATCCAACTATGTATCGGGGACGAACGTGGACAATGCGGCAATTTGCAGGTTTTGGCACGGCTGAGGAAACGAATGAACGATTCCATTACCTCATCGAAGAGGGACAAACCGGCCTCTCGACGGCTTTTGATATGCCTTCGTTGATGGGGATTGATTCCGATGATCCCATGGCCCTGGGTGAAGTAGGCAAAGAAGGGGTTGCCGTAGATACACTTCGAGATTTCGAAATTCTTTTTGAGGGTATCGATCTCGGTGAAATATCGACATCATTTACGATTAACCCAAGCGCGCCGGTTATTTATGCGATGTATATTGCCTTAGCTGATAAACAAGGAGTGCCCCGCGATGAAATTAGGGGGACATTACAAAATGATATGCTGAAAGAATTTATTGCGCAAAAAGAATGGGTCATACCCCCAGAACCATCCTTAGAATTGGTGACCGATGTTGTCGAATTTTGCACAAAAGAGACGCCAAAGTTTCATCCAATTTCGATTTCGGGATATCATATTCGGGAGGCAGGATCCACCGCAATCCAAGAACTTGCTTTCACGCTTGCTGATGGATTTGCATACGTTGAAGATGCCCTGGATAGGGGCCTCGATATCGATGCTTTCGCACCGACACTATCGTTTTTCTTTAATTCACATAATTCACTGTTTGAGGAGGTCGCGAAATTCAGAGCTGGCCGCCGTATTTATGCTCGCAAAATGGAAGAGTGGTATGGGGCAAGGGCCGATGAAAGTAAGCGGCTTAAATTTCATACCCAAACGGCTGGTCAGAGCTTAACAGCACAACAACCCCTCAATAATATTGTTCGAGTAACCATTCAGGCCCTTGCCGGTGTATTAGGCGGAACGCAAAGTTTGCATACCAATAGTTATGATGAAGCTCATGCGCTTCCAAGCGAGGAAGCGGTTCGAGTAGCGTTACGAACACAACAAATTATTGCAGAAGAGTCAGGGGCTGCTGATATTGTGGATCCACTTGGGGGAAGTTTTGCCGTTGAATCGCTTACGAATGAGGTAGAAGAAAAAACGCTTGCGTATCTCGAAGAAATCAAAGAGATGGGAAATGGTTCGATTCGAGACGGGGTACTTCGGGGTATTGAAGAGGGATATTTCCAACGAGAAATTCAAGAGTCGGCATATGAATATCAGGAACGAGTGGATGACGGGGATGAAATAGTTGTTGGAGTCAATAAGTATGAAATGGAAGAAGACACATCGCCTGATCTACTTGAAGTTGATGAAGAAAAAGCACGAGATCGACAATTAAATCGACTGGAATCGGTCAAACAGGACCGAGATGATGAAGAAGTCGAAGCGACCCTTGATGCCCTGCGTGAAGCCGTCGAATCCGGTGAGAATACAATGCCATATATAATTGATGCCGTGAAAGCTTACGCAACAATGGGAGAGATTATGGAAGTCTTCCAATCCAAACATGGCAGTTATCAAGAGACGGTCGGAGTTGCATTTTAACGCACATTTATACTCATTCGGTTCACATAATTGAGGTAAAATTACTAGGGTTTTTCGTAGTAAGCCATCAATTCATAGATATGGATCAATCTCGTCTCGAAGCCGAGCTTACTGTTCCCGTATATTATGAGGATATGATACCAAATACGAATGATCGAGCGAAACAAATCGCCCGATCTGGGACTTCTGAAGGAACGTTTGTCATCGCCAAAGAACAAACTGCAGGCCGTGGTCGAACCGGTAACCGATGGGTGTCACCGCCAGGTGGGGTCTGGTCTAGCACGGTTTTACAGCCGGATTTTCCCGTCGACAAAGTCGGGCGATTAACGTTCGCTGGTGGAATTGCAGTGGCCAAGACGATTGAAAACTATGGGCTGCAGCCACACTTGAAATGGCCAAATGACATCCTTGTTAATGGGAAGAAAATAGCAGGCATCTTGACGGAAATTTCAGTGGATGGCGTCTCGTTTAGCGGGAAGCCAGTCGATGCTATCTTCCCGAACAGGAACCCGGCAGAGACGACAATAGATTTTGCTATTTTAGGTATCGGAGTCAATGTGAACAATGATACAGAATCAATGGATCTCGATCGTGCCATCACTTCATTTTCAGCTGAGGAAAAGTCAGTCAGTCCAACTGATGTTGCAATTACCCTTCATAAACAAATCACGAAATATTATCAGTTCTGTCACTCTCAGGAAGGATTTCAACGCCTTCTAACCGAGTGGAAATCATATCCGAATACCATAGGATCTGAGGTTGCTATCGATCTGTATGCAACTGATACGGATATTACGGGAACAGCTGTTGATATCAATGCGAATGGTGGACTGATTATTGATACAGGCACGGAACAACGGGAAATAACTGAAGGAGAGTGTCAGGAATTAGCAGACGTTACTTCCTGAATAAGCTGGAATCGACTGGACCGCCCGACATCTATTTTGGTTTAGCGAGAAAATCTTGTGGTTCCTGACCGGCGGCTATCACGAGAAGTACCAATCTATGCTCGACACAATTATCAGCCACGAGTTCGTAGTCCATCATAACATTACAATTGGTGGAGTACTGTTTAAGACCGTATCTAAATCATGGCAATTGCCAATCGATTACTTGGTAATCTATTACCTTCCAGGAAAAATTTGTTGCGCGCAGGAATTATAATAAATACAGAGATCATTCTCATTTTGGTATATCTTTTGGTTGTAGATGTCACCCCGACTGCGATTCGATTTTATGCCTATCCATTCATTTGGATCAATGTCTCATTGTGGGCTCTTACTCGTGTCTCCGTTCCTGATATATCACAGTTCAGAGGGATTATTGCGGGCGGTATAGCAATCATTTATTTCTTCATCCTCGGTGCTGTGGGTGGTCTGTATTCGCTGGGTGGGAACGGATTAGGCCTTCGCATTGTCCTCTTTGATATTCCACCAGGATGGGGACCCGCCCTGCTATATAGCGGGACATGGATAACAGTCTCGTTGCTCCCCTTCAAGCTGATTGGATATGCGACGCTCGCCTTTTTGGTCTTTGTGACCATTGGAAATACGCCACGAAGTGCCCTCTCTGGCGTTATCGGATTTTTTTCGTGTATATCCTGTACATGGCCAGTTGTCGCAATGGTTATTACATCACTTTTCGGGAGCGCATCGATAATCGCATCGGTTGCGATGGACCAAACCTACGCCTTATCCACATCGATTTTTGTAATCGCAATTCTATTACTCACATGGCAACCAGAAATAAGTGCTAAACTTGAAACATATCTCCCATCCTAAACCAAACATTTGTGGTGAGTATCGCAGAACGCGTCCGTGAGCAATCAGCCAAATTTATGGATGATATGTTTTCCATTCGAAATCCTGAGGATTAATTGGATGGTTTAATTATATATGATATGGCCGTTGCTCGAGTCGACAGTTTGTCGAAAACCTATGGCGATGTAATCGCTCTCGATGATATTTCATTTGAGGTAATGGAAGGAGAGGTATTTGCGCTTGTGGGGCCAAATGGTGCAGGTAAAACAACGCTAATCCGGTGTCTGACAGGAACGACACAACCGGATGCCGGTACCCTTCAATTACTGAACTCAAATCCTACCAGAGTAGATAAGAATCGAATCGGTCTCCTCCCTCAAGATTTTTCTCCTCCTGAACGGCTTTTCGCTGATGAATTAGTTAGATATTATGCGGGTTTATATGATGATTCTAAGGAGCCCGCATCTGTTTTATCGCAAGTTGGGTTAGAGCCTCCCTTTGATACTTGGTATGAGAATCTTTCGGGTGGACAGAAGCGACGCGTGTGCGTTGCGATTGCGTTAGTCAATGATCCTGACGTGTTATTTTTGGATGAGCCGACAACGGGGATTGACCCGTCAGGTCGACAGCAATTATGGAGTGTATTAGAAGAGATCACAGCCTTAGGATCCACAATCGTGTTGACGACGCATTATATGGAGGAAGCAGAACGATTAGCTGATCGAGTGGGCATTTTAGCCAATGGCAGAATGCTGCAAATCGGCTCTCCATCGGACTTAATCGAGGAATATGGAGGATCGAGTCAGTTACTCGTCAAAGGCGTCTCCCAAAGCCCATCGATTAACGAGCTTGACTATCAATATCATCGTACCGATGAGGGACTGATGTTTAAGAATATATCACCAACCGAAATCAGTTCAATCGTAGAATCGCTACAGGGTCAAGGTGTCCAAATCGATGAATTAGTTTGGCAAGAACCTGATCTCGAGGATGTGTATTTGGAATTAACTGATACCGATCGGACAACTTTAGCGAGGGAGGAGGCATGAATTTATTTCGACGCTTTCTAGCCGAGACCCGAACGGCGACATATTCGTTCCTTCGCCGGCGCACTGCGGTGTTTTTCACATTTTTGTTTCCACTATTAATCATCGTTATTTTTGGCGTTTTAGTACAAACAGATTCAGCGGGAGGATTACTTGCGCGACCTGCCGGATATTATGTGCCAGGATATCTTGCAGTTGTCATCTTGTTTACCCCCCTTTCCCGTATTGGCTCAACTGTCGCTCGATATCGTGACGGAAATCGATTTGAAAAGCTTGCTACCACGCCACTTCGCAAAAGCGAGTGGTTGGCCGCTCAGACATTTGTAAATACCCTTATAATCCTCATTGCATCGATTCTTTTGTTAGGTGCTTTGTTACTGTTGACCAATGCTAATATAATATTCACACCGCTATTACTCATTTTTATCGCAAGTGGCGTCATCCTTTTCTGTGGCATTGGGGCGATCTTGGGATTCCTTGCCGATTCACAAGATGGTGTTATTGCCGCTAGCAATGCAATTGCGTTGCCGTTATTATTTCTTTCAGACACATTTATTCCACCATCTATGCTCCCGTCATGGTTCCGACCAGTCATTTTGATCTCACCATTGACGTATTTTTCTCGGGGTATTCGGGCTCTAACCTATTACAATGAGCCTGCTATTGGGGACATGTTAATTCTTATCGGGCTCGCTGTGGTCTTTTTCGTGCTGGGTTCAATATCAATACCCGTTACGGATTAGCAATCATTCACTAAAATATAAAATTCCGTTAAAGTGAAGCGTTCGAACCAGCAAATTACATATATGAGTGCGGAACAACAACAGAAAATTCGTTGTTTGATTGCAAAAGTGGGATTAGATGGTCATGATAGGGGTGCCCATGTAATAGCCCGTGCATTCCGTGATGCGGGCTTTGAGGTTGTCTATTCTGGTCTTCATAATGCACCTGAAGAGATTGTTCAGGCGACGATCCAAGAAGACGTCAATGTCCTGGGGATATCAATTTTATCAGGTGCGCATAATACATTAGTCCCCAAAATTATTGAGGGATTACAAGAGTACAACGCTCTTGAGGATACATTAATTATTGTTGGGGGAATTATTCCGGAAGACGATAGACCTCATCTTAAAGAACAAGGAGTCGACGCCATTTTTGGTCCAGGGACACCCCTTGAAGAAACGATTGAATTTATCGAAGAAAATGCTCCCACCCGATCATGACGAAAGCAACATCAGACTCGCCAGAACTTGTTGATAAATTACTCGATGGAAATCAACGTGCGTTGGCAAGAGTTATTACCAAAATTGAAAACAGATCAAATGGATATCGCGAACTTGTGTCCGCACTCCATCAGCATACTGGACAAGCCGATGTTATTGGCATTACTGGGAGCCCCGGGTCAGGAAAATCAACGCTTGTTGACAAAATAACGAAGATATTCCGTGATCAAGGTCATTCGGTTGGAATTATAGCTATCGATCCGTCATCACCATTCACTGGCGGTGCTGTATTAGGTGATCGTATTCGTATGTCGTCAAATGTTGGCGATATGGATGTCTTCTTTCGCTCGATGAGTGCGCGTGGAAATCTTGGGGGCCTCTCAGCCGCAACCACGGATGCTGTCAAGGCATTAGATGCATTTGGAAAAGATAAGATTATTATCGAAACTGTGGGTGCCGGTCAAAATGAAATTGATATCGTAAAAACTGCCGACACGATCGCCGTGCTTGTTCCTCCAGGGAGCGGCGATGATATTCAGATGCTCAAGGCAGGAATACTCGAAATCGCTGATATATTTGTCGTGAATAAGGCGGATTTGGACGGGGCAGATAAGATAGTCACCGAATTAAAAGAGATGGTCCGACAACGTGATGATACCGCAGCTACGAGAGATGAATTTATTCTTTCGGAGGATCCCGACCGCCCCCAATGGTCACCAGAAATTCTGACCACGATTGCAAACAAAGACGAAGGTATCAACGATGTGATTGAGACGATTGAAAAGCATCAAGCGTTTCTCACGGAAAGTGGACGCAAGGCTGAAAAACGACAAATCAGGTATGCAGAAGAAATCAAAACCTTGCTCCGAGAAGATGTCAACGGCTTGATTGCCTCGAAAATCGAAGCAATGGGTGGAATCGAGGAACTTTCAGAACGAGTCCTTACAAAAGAAACTGATCCATATACACTCGCGGATACCATTATTGAACCGCTCGAAGAGTGTCTCAGGCAACAGAATCAATAACGTCCATGGTGTTTGTATAGCATAGATATGCGTTTTCGACGGCTTGTCTATGGGATCGGGGGATTTCTTGGAAGTGTTGCATTGTATAATGGTTTTCTGAAATATAAAACAGAGCCCCTACCAAATCCGCTCCCTGGACAAGTCCATGAATATTCATGGCGTGGATTAACTATCCCATATACAGTTGCCGGTGATAAGAATAATCCCGATGTGTTACTATTGCATGGTATTCATGCAGCAGCGTCAAGTCATGAATTCTATAAATTATGGCCGAAACTTACGGATAACTATCATGTAATAGCTCCTGATCTTCCAGGTTTTGGCCGTTCATCACGGCCAAAAATACCGTATACGAGTCAGATGTATCAGGAATTTTTATGTGATTTTGTTCAAGACAATGATCAAGTTAAAAAGCCCATCTGTATTGCCACGTCATTAACAGGTGGATATATAGCTTCGCTCGCCTCGGAAAATCTGTTCCAGCGCCTCATTCTCATAGCACCGATAACAAACACACAGAATAATGCCCCATGGATGGCAACACTTCTAGAACAACCAATTATTGGTAGACAATTATTTAATTTTCTTGTTAGCCGAGAATCGCTACGATGGTTTAACGCCCGCCAAGCATTTCAGTTTGCTGAAAATATAGAATCTACCTATATTGATTACCAATGGCAAACTGCCCATCAATCAGGCGCTCGCTTCGCTCCAGCCGCATTTATTCGGGGGGCATTGGATCTTTCTGAGAACTTACAAAACGTCCTATCTGATGTTTCAGTTCCAGTGACGCTTCTCTGGGGTGCAGAAGCAACCACCCCTCCCCTGAGTACTGGCCGGCAGGTAGCGAAAGCAACGGATTCGAAGTTAGTTGTTATAGACGATACTCGATTATCACCACACGTAGAATATCCGGATGCTGTAATTGAGGGACTTGCGGGGGATTTATCAGAACTTAATGAGTTTCCGCGAAGTGGTTCAGCGGGGAAATAGGAAATTCATATCTAATCAATATTTTTGATTATCATTGTTAAAGCGATTGTAGTCACACATCTTGAAATCTCACTAGATAGTTGCTAATAGAATTATAGATATCTCAGCTGTTCACCGTGCGGATATCACAGGCATTTATCTACGGAGATTCACATGCCCATATCTTCGGCCGCTTCTGGGACTGGTAAGGCGTTAACCGAGACTCCGAGTAACTCGGCAGCATGATCGAGTGCCATATCAAACCCATAATACCGTTCCAATTCATCTCCATCTGGTGATTGCCGAACTTTGACCATCGCGTAGCCTTCGATATTTTGCGCAATTACGGCGGTACTGTTGTCATACTCATATAAGAGGATCCGTTCACTGTTTGTCGTGTAATACCGCGCTGTTATATCGTTTTCCTCAATGATCACATCTTCGGTCATACAAAGATCTTAAAATGTTATTGAAGGATTCGTTGGGCGATAGTATTTCGTAGCACTTCACTGGTCCCCTCATATATTTCATTTAATTTCGCATCGCGATAATACCGTTCAACATCAAAATCAGTTGTATACCCATATCCACCATGGATTTGGATCCCTTCGTTCGTCACCTCTCGACTGATTTCACTCGCATATAACTTTGCCTGAGCGGCGTCTTTAATGAAGTCTTCACCGCGGATTTTTTTATCTGCCGCTCGATGCATTAACATCGTGGCAGCTTGAATTTTCGTGTCCATATCAGCGAGTTTGTGCTGGATCGTCTGAAATTCAGCAATTGGCTGGTTAAATTGTTCCCGATCTTGTGCATACTCTTTGGCATCTTCAAAAGCCGCTCGTGCCAATCCTATCGCACGGGCTGCAATGGTGATTCTTCCACCATTGAGCGTTTCTAGGGCTTGTCGAAATCCATCTCCTTCGTCTCCCAACCGCCGGTCAACAGGGATTTCCAAATCATCAAATCGTAATTCCGCTGTCGGACAACCTTTATCTCCTAGTTTATGTTCGGTTCCTTCCACGATGAAACCAGGATCCTCATCTGGTCTGATAATAAACGAAGAGATACCTTGACGACCTGCTTCTGGATCTGTTTTGGCAAAGACAATAACTGTATCAGCAACGGAGCCATTTGAGGTCCACATTTTGCCACCGTTAAGGATGTATGTATTGCCATCCTGTTCTGCGGTGGTTACCATCCCTGGAACGTCGGATCCAGCCTCTGCTTCTGAAAGGGCGAATGCGCCGATTTCATCGCCCTCATTGAGTGGTGTTAAATAGGTTGATTTTTGCTCAGGTGTCCCGTATTCATGGACCATATTCCCAGCAAGACTTGTATGGGCAGCGACTATGGTGCCCAATCCACCACTCCCTCGACTGATTTCTTCAAGGGCAATCGCATATGAGTGATAATCCAATCCGGCACCGCCGTATTCACTAGGGAACGGCATGCCCATGAGTCCTAATTCAGCCATTTGATCGATCAAATCCGACGGAAAGTCATCGGTTTCATCAATTTCACTTGCCTTCGGTTTGACTTCTTCGTCCACAAAATCAGCGACGGTATCTCGGATTTGTTTTTGCTCTGTCGAGAGACTGAAGTCCATGCATTGACCTTTCACGCCTGGCTCTTTAGAGTTCTCAATTTCGACTGATCAGAGATTAAACACAAGAACAAGACAATAACAAATACACCAGAATCCTGTTACCTAATCGTATTCGTAAAAACCCTTGCCGGTTTTTTTCCCGAGATCATTTGCAGCCACTTTTCGTTTCAGTAAGTATGCTGGCTTGTATCGATCACCAAGCTCTTCATGGAGTGTCTTGGATGCCTCAAGACAAATATCAAGGCCGATTTGATCCGCCAATTCTAACGGCCCCATCGGGACATTAGTCCCTAATTTCATTCCTTTATCAATATCTTCTTTACTCGCAACCCCTTGATCGTACGCTCGGATCCCTTCGTTAATCCATGGCATCAATATTCGATTAACTACAAATCCTGGTTTGTCATCGGATTCCCAGGTTGTTTTATCAAGGTCTTCAGCAAAATTATGAGCAAATTGGACCGTTTCTGAGGCCGTTTTCTCACCGACAACAACTTCTACCCCTTCCATTATCGGGACCGGATTCATAAAATGCAATCCGACAATTTGATTTTCTCGATCTGTTACACTCGCAATCGAGGTAATTGACAGGGTAGATGTATTCGTTGCAATAACAACATCATCGGACAAAAGACCATCAAGTTCCTGAAAGACATCTTGTTTAACATCCATTTGTTCGACAACCGCCTCTATTACGAAATCACTTTCACTGACCTCTTCAATATCGGTCGTTCCTGTGATCCTATTTTTCACCGCTTGCGACTCTTCAGGAGTAATTTTATCCTTATCGATGAATCGGGAGAGACTATCCTCAATTGATGAAAACCCTTGGTCGATTAGGTCTTCGTTTACATCTCGCATAATAACATTATACCCATGCATTGCAACAACTTGGGCGATACCACTTCCCATCGTTCCAGCTCCGATGACACCAACTGTATTTATGGAATCAAGAGAGCGCATGTCTAAACATAGGGACGAGATTGCCTAAAGGGATGCCGAAACGAATACAAATTCGTTAGTAAACCACATTTGGGGAGGTCACATAGAGGCCTTGGAAATGATAACACATTGACCGGTCCAATTCGATGTTCCGATAATTTAATACGCAGCCTTTCTATCACACGAATGTAATGTTATCATTAACAGATTCCACAATTACACGCGATGGGAAACTATTAATCTTGGCCTATGATCATGGGCTTGAGCATGGCCCCCACGATTTTGATCCAGTTCCGGAGACAATGGATCCAGATACAGTATTTGATATCGCGACCCATGATGCGGTTACAGGCTTAGCGGTGCAGAAAGGTGTTGCTGAGACGTTCTATCCATCATATGAAGATGAAATCAATCTAGTTGCCAAAGTAAACGGGACATCGAATCTCTGGATGGGTGAGCCGGACAGTGCAGTTAATTGGAATGTTGACTACGCCGTCGAATTAGGAGCCGACGCCATTGGATATACATTATATGGGGGATCCAACAATGAAGTCGAAATGGCAGAAGAGTTTCGAGAAATTCAAGAAGCGGCACGAGGCTACGATTTGCCTGTCGTGATGTGGTCATATCCGAGAGGTCAGGGCGTGAAAAATGATACGAAAGATGATGTCATTGCATATGCGTCTCGGCTTGCACTCGAATTGGGGGCTGACGTCGCCAAGGTAAAGTACCCGGGAAGTGCAGAGGCGATGGAATGGGTTGTTGATTCGGCCGGCCCGGTCAAGGTGATAATGAGTGGTGGATCAAAACGGAGCGATCGTGCGTTTTTGGAGAGTGTAAAAGCCGTAATGGATGCAGGTGGTGCAGGGCTTGCTGTCGGTCGAAATGTCTGGCAGCGTGAAAATGCAGATGCGATGCTTGATGCGCTTGAAGCCGTCATTTTCGATGAGCAGGATGTCGATACTGCACTCGAATACGTATAATGGTTGAGTCAATTTTTACTACAGTTGCGGAGACGGCGCCTGACATTCAATCGGGACTCCCTGGCCGACGCCGGCAAACCGAGGAAGAAAATGTGTCGGGTGAGACACAAATGGCCGCGGATATTTATGCTGATGAATTATTAGCGGAGCGACTAACCTCCCTTGCCGCAGTCGGTGCGTATGCAAGTGAGGAACGGGAGGATGTAGTATCGGCAGGAACGGGACTTAGCGTGGCGGTTGATCCACTTGATGGATCCTCGAATCTCAAATCAAACAATCCAATGGGGATTATCGTTGGTATTTATGATTCAGATCTTCCCGCAGCGGGAGTAGATCTTGTCGGGAGTGCATTTGTATTGTTTGGACCGATAACGACGATGGTAACAGCAACCGCTGAAGGTGTCACAGAATATGTCATCGAAAGCGGAGAACGAAATGCTGTCGGTTCTGTCACGCTTCCATCGGATCCAACAGTATATGGATTTGGCGGACGAGTTCCAGAGTGGACGGACTCGTTTACATCATTTGCTCGTGAGATAGAGAATGAACTCAAACTCCGCTATGGCGGTGCAATGATTGCTGATGTGAATCAGGTCCTAACGTATGGCGGTATCTTTTCCTATCCAGGACTTACCTCACGTCCGGAGGGAAAATTACGTCTTCAATTTGAAGGTGCGCCGATGGCATATATAATTCATCAGGCAGGTGGGCGTTCCTCAAATGGATCGAAATCACTTCTCTCTATCACACCGGACTCATTACATCAGCGAACTCCCGTTCATCTCGGTAATGCCTCACTTATCGACCGTCTGGAAGCCTCAATCGGGTAGTTGGCGTTTTTCACAATGAAAGGCGTAGATTCTTGCCGTCTTCCAATGGAGAGGCCTTCTGTTCTTAAGATAGCTCCTAAAGAAGTATCAAAAGGAAATCTCTTTTTGGCTTCTCGGACCATACCCAAGTATGGAAGTTCGCATTTCCGAGCAAGCATCCACGGAAGAGGCAAATGCAGTTGCCGCTGCTCTTTCTGAACATGTTAATGACACGGTGTCTGTATTTATCGGGGAGGCCCAAGAACCCACGGTGGTGAAATCCCCACCATCGGAGCCAGAACAACAGCAGGAACCAACAGAACGAGAATATCAACTTCGTGAAGAAATCGAAGAAATTCTTGAAGGGGGACCAGAAAAGTATAAAGAACGCCTATCTGAGCAGGGGAAATTGTTCGTCCGTGATCGATTGGAGTTGTGGTTCGGTGAGGATGGACTTAAATTTGAAGATGGTAAATTCGCAAATTTCGACGCAGATGAGCAATTACCAGCAGATGGACTCATAACTGGAGCAGCGAATTTTGAGGGACGGGATGTGCATTTTATGGCGAATGACTATACTGTCAAAGCAGGAAGTATGGCTGAAAAAGGTGTGGAGAAGTTTTTACGAATGCAACAACGCGCACTCAAAACAGGACGGCCTGTTCTCTATCTAATGGATTCATCCGGCGGTCGGATCGATCAACAACGGGGATTTTTCGCCAACCGTGAGGGAATCGGTAAATATTATTACAATCATTCGATGCTATCCGGCCGAGTCCCACAAATCTGTGTCCTCTATGGGCCATGTATTGCAGGGGCGGCTTATACGCCTGTCTTTGCGGATTTCACTGTTATGGTTGATAAGATGAGTGCGATGGCAATAGCTAGTCCACGAATGGTTGAAATGGTGACAGGTGAAGATATTGATCTCCAAGAACTTGGTGGTCCTCGAGTTCATACACAGGAATCGGGAAGTGCTGATCTCGTCGCTGACGATGAGGAACATGCACGAGAACTCATTGCAAAACTCATCAGCTACCTGCCGGATAATGCAAATGAATCGCCGCCCGAAGTATCGTCAAAAGCTCCAGCGAAATCACCAAACGGAATCGATGCGACCATTCCCCAGGCACCAAATAAAGGCTATGATATGAAAGAGGTTATTCAGCGAGTCGTTGATCGAGAGTCCTTTTTTGAATTGAAACCAGAGTACGGACCGGAAATACTGACAGGGTTTGCTCGATTGGATGGCAGATCCATCGGCATTATTGCAAATCAACCAGCAAACCGTGCTGGTGCAATCTTTCCAGATGCCGCTGAAAAAGCTGCTGAATTTATCTGGACGGCAGATGCGTATAATATACCCTTACTGTATCTATGTGATACGCCTGGATTCATGGCGGGTTCTCAGGTAGAAAAAGAGGGGATCCTCGAAAAAGGGAAGAAAATGATCTATGCAACCTCGTCTGCGACCGTACCAAAACAGTGTGTGGTGGTGCGAAAAGCATATGGAGCTGGTATTTATGCAATGAGTGGTCCAGCGTATGATCCAGAGAGTACAATAGCGTTACCAAGTGGAGAAATCGCAATCATGGGTCCGGAGGCAGCCATAAACGCAGTCTATGCAAACGAACTCAATGACATTGACGATGAAGACAAACGGAAACAACGGGAACAAGAGTTACGTGAAGAATATCGAGAAGATATCGATGTTCATCGAATGGCCAGTGAAGTTGTCATAGATGAAATCATACCACCAAGTACGCTTCGTGAAGAACTCGTGGAGCGCTTTGAATTCTATGAGACAGTTGATAAAGACGTTCCAGACAAAAAACACGGCACAGTACTATAATATATGTTAACTTTTCCAGTCTCCCTCCTTTTCTCAAGGAGCGACCAACGGGGACAAGAAGGGGTAGGTAATTCACTAGTTGATTACTCGAAAAGATATCAAAATTAGGTAGAGTCAATCAATTTTGTATTAATTTCGGCTTTATCGCGGTGCAATTTCGTTTCCAATCTTGGTCAGATGGCCGATTTATTTTCATGAGTCTTTTTTACGGGACAAAATTGTCCGGTCAAATTCACAGACGAGATCTTCATTCTGATTGAATACTTCCACATGCATCGTAACAACGCCCCGCTCACCATCACTCGTTTCGCGTTTATTCATTACCGTGGATTGTGCAGATATTGTATCGCCATGATAAACTGGATGTAGATGCTCGACGTTATCATAGGAGAGGTTAGCGACGATCGTACCATCCGATGTATCGGGAATTGTCAACCCGACTGCAAGCGATAACGTATATAATCCATTAACGATGCGCTCACCAAATTGTGTTTCAGCCGCCATTTCCCCATCCAAATGGAGGGGTTGTTGATTCATCGTCATATCACAAAATCGTTGATTGTCACTCTCCGATATCGTCCGACGTTTA
>JBDGRB010000211.1:0-4254 GCA_042218485.1 Halobacteriaceae archaeon
AGATACGGCCACCGTGATCAACTATCGTATCTTGTTTGATGCCTGAGATTAGCCCAACTGGAATTCCCAATAAAACACCGGCTACCTGGCCATATAAGGCAAGTTCTAAGGTTAGTGGGAACTTATTGCGGAGAATCGTCGATACCGGTTGACCCTTCTGAACAATATATGATTGTCCAAAGTCCAAGGTAGCGAGATCCGCCAAAAAATCGAGATATTGTATCCAAATCGGTTTCGTCAAGCCAAGCGCACGCCTGACCTGTCGGACCTCCTCTTTTGACGCTCGCCGACCAGCGATTACCCGAGCTGGATCACCTGGAGCTAGGTGTAATATTGCAAAGACAAATGATGCAACCCCAATAACGACAGGAAAAAGCAATATTAATCGCTTTAAAAGAAACCGTCGCATGGCTATACCCAGCTATGAGAGTGGAATACAGAAAAATGAATCGTTTGACAATACTGTACCATTATCCAAAGAGGTATCAGCGTTTATTTGCCTATCTACTTTTGAATACTAGCTAAATTGAGGAATGGACCACCGATCGGCGCAACAATCATATTCTGCACATAGTTACGAACACCCAACATAGCTTTGGCATGTGTAATATTGAGCCATGGAGCTTCTTCATGTTGAATCACAGCTGCTTTCCGATAAAGTGTTGCACGTTTTTCAGGATCATATGTTGCCTGGGCCTCTCTGACGGTTTTCATGAAGTTCCGATTTGCCCACCCCATGACATTCAGAGTACTGTAGCCTTCAGTATCGAAACTTACCCAATCTTGGCCTTCGGGAATGGCATCGAGGGGAACTTTCGGATCCATAAGTACATAATAGAAATTGTCCGGATCAGCGTTATCTGTCATCCATCCAAGGAAACAGGCATCGTGTTTTCCGGAAGCGGTATAATTAAGGAATGGTCCGAAAGGCATTGTATTAATCGTTACATCGATACCGACATCGCTCAGGTTAGATTTCACCGTTGAAGCTGCTTGTCCTGGATTTGGATTATATGTTCGGGGGTTCTGGAATGTTGAAAGTTCAAATGAAAACCCATCTCCATATCCAGCCTCTTCTAATAAGGTTCGAGCTTTATCAGGATTATATGGATATGGTTCGACATCTTCGTTGTAGCCAAGCACTTTAGGCGTGATTGGTTGACTGGCTTGTGAAGCAATCCCCCGGTATATTGAATTTACAATCGCTTTCGTATTTACTGCATAGCAAATTGCTTGTCGTACCTTTTTATTTCTGAATTCTTCCTTTTGGGCGAAATTAAACGCCATATAGCCAATATTAATTCCCTGGATGGAGAGCAACTCTGCATTGCCAGCATCTTGGACAAGATTTGAAGATTGCGCACCGAGGCCATCAATCACATCAGCACCACCAGAGAGAAGCGTCTGAGCACGTGAGGTATTACTTGAGACGACAGTGAAAATCGCCTGATCGAGTTGTGGACCCTTGCCCCAATAATCCTCGAATGCCGTTAACGTAATCTTTTGACCGGCTTGGTCCCATTGCTTTAGTTTGAATGGGCCTGTACCGACTGGCTGAGAATTCAATTTTTGACCTTTGTTTTTGATTGCTGTCTCCGAGATGACATTTGAGGCGAACATCGCAAGGTTCCGTAAGAACGGCGCATATCGTTGTGTCAACTCAATTGTGAGTGAATAATCGCCATCTTTTGTAACGCTATCAATCCAATTACCGAGGGTAAAACTTGCATATCCCGATGTATATTTTTTACCTGCATAATATTGATAATCAGTGTCGACAAACCGACGATATGTCGCGATAAAGTCGTCCGCAGTGAACTCATCGCCATTGTGGAACATTATACCTTCTTTGAGAGTTAACGTGGCAGTTGTCCCCTCAAAGTTCCACGATTTGGCTAATCCATCTTTGAGTTTTGTAGTTCCTGGACGCCATTCAATCAGAGTATTATAAAACTGATTAATAACTTTGACGTCTTCACCACTTGTGGTGTGTTGTGGATCTAAGGTTTGTGACGGGGCCCCTCGCGAGAAGGTAAGCGTGCCCCCCTGATCAGTAGTGGTAGTTTGTGTCTGTGTCTGTGTTTGTGTCTGTGTCTGTGTTTCTGTTGGTTGTTCTGTCGGTGTTTCTGTTGGAGCGCCACCATCGCCAGCACATCCAGCAAGCGTTACCGTCGCTGCAGCTCCTCCAACCGCGGAGAGAAACCGACGTCTAGTTGTATCTTTCTCTGACATCAGTGTAAATTTATTCAATGTGACAGCAAATAAACCTATCGTTGCAGAGAATTACAATAAGGAATAATTTTCTGATTGATGTTTCCACTTTTT
The DNA here is from genome assembly GCA_042218485.1 of Halobacteriaceae archaeon. Taxonomy (GTDB): domain Archaea; phylum Halobacteriota; class Halobacteria; order Halobacteriales; family Halobacteriaceae; genus JBDGRB01. The sequence goes on from JBDGRB010000211.1 coordinate 2,326, forward strand.
ATAATTCCCTTAAAAATGAACGCTGATATATTATGAATCTGGTTGTTCGAAAAGATGACAGGCTGCAGGGTGTTGCCAATCTTGTAAATCTGGATCATCTAATTCACAGATGCTTTCGAATCGCTCCTGTAGGATCTCAACAGCGTCATCCCAGTTTTCATTATAGAGATGTCGGAATGAATCAGCAACAATCTCACGATTGGTGCCAGTCGGTTCAGCCTCGAATAATCGGTTCCATAATACTTCTATGAATTCATCCATGGGAACTTCATCTGAATTATTCCCACCATCGGTTGCTACTTCTGTACTGTGTTGCGTTGATGTTTCGATATTTTCTTGTGCAAATTGCCGCGCTGCTTCGAGATCGATGTCCTGTTCGGCAACCCGTTGGCGGTACGTCATGATTTCGCGATAGGTTTGTTGATCAATATCAAGATCATCAGGAGGGATTATTTTTGGACATCGGGTGTGGAAATTACAACCACTTGGCGGATCGATTGGGCTTGGAACATCACCCCGCAAGATGATCCGGTCGTCCGTCTTAGCCATGGGATCGGGTTCTGGGATAGCTGATAATAGCGACTCCGTATATGGATGCTTTGGATTTGTGAACAGCTCTTCTGTTTTCGCTAATTCAACTATCCGGCCGAGATACATCACGGCAACTCTATCACTAATATGTCGTACGACACTGAGATCGTGGGCAATAAAGAGGTAAGTAAGACCAAACTCTTCCTGAAGGTCCTCCAGTAAATTAATTATTTGAGCCTGAACTGAGACATCGAGGGCGGAGACAGGTTCATCTGCGACGATAAAGTCAGGGTCAACTGCAAGAGCCCTCGCAATGCCAACGCGTTGACGTTGTCCACCGGAGAGTTCATGGGGATACCGATTAAACTGGCCGGGTTCGAGGCCGACAGCAGTCATCAAATATTCGACCCGATCACGCCGGAGATTACTAATCGATTTATCAATGTTGATCGAAATCGTTGCGTGGCCCCTCTCTCGGTCGCCAGAGGCATTGGTTGATGATCCTGACTGAGAGTCCTCGATGGTTACTGTAATATCTTCACGCTCAATCATCTGGCTCTCGCCGATAATCTGGACATGTAAATTAGAGTCTTCGTCAATCGTTATTTGAATATCCGCATCATCCGCTTGCGCTGGACCTTGTACACGATCACCCGTTATTTCGATCTCTTTATGGGTAGATTCGACGGCGACATCAAGTTGCGGTAGGTTGTGAATTTTTAGTGGTTCTGCAATTGTCTGTCCGACAGTTCGACGAGGATCCAACGAAGATAATGGATCCTGAAATATCATTTGCATATCTTTTCGTTTGGCTCGCAACTCTTCGCGATCGAGGTCATTCAGATCTTCTCCTGCAAAGAGGACCCGTCCGTCTGTCGGTATGTCTAAGTGTAAAATCGCCCTCCCCGCCGTAGATTTTCCACATCCAGATTCGCCGACTAATCCAACTGTCTCGCCCTCTTTCACGTCAAACGACACACCATCAACGGCCTTAACTGTCGGTACTTCACCTGGTAGCCATTCATCTAAAAACCCTTCTGCTTCTGAGAAGTATTTTTTAAGATTTTGCGTCTCAACAAGTCGTTCGCCAACTTCTTTTGATTCGACTGTGATGTCTTCCTCGGTTCCGTATTCCGCCTTATTGAAGTCTTCGAGGATACATTTCGAACGATGGTCAATATCTTCATCCCCATGTTGTAAGAAGGGGATTTCACCTTGCGTACATTCAGGTTTAGCCCAGGGACAACGCGGAGCGAAATGACAACCTTCGGGCATATCAACCAAATCGGGAACGTTTCCTTCGATCGGTGTTAGACGGTCTTTATCTTCAGTTGGGATTGATTCTAAGAGCGTATAGGTGTAGGGATGAGAAGGATTATGAAAAATCTCCTCGACGGG
>JBDGRB010000211.1:4264-5505 GCA_042218485.1 Halobacteriaceae archaeon
TTCTTCAACGATATCGCCTGCGTACATCACCGCTACGCGATCGCAGACTTCCGCTATTACCCCAAGATCATGCGTAATGAAGAGGACAGACATCCCCAGATCATCTTGTAGATCATTAATGAGGTCGAGGATTTGGGCCTGAATTGTCACGTCGAGAGCCGTTGTTGGTTCATCAGCGATTAATAAACGAGGCTCACAGGCAAGCGCTATTGCAATTAATACACGTTGACGCATGCCACCTGAAAATTCATGTGGATAATCGTCAAATCGAATCGTCGGTTCAGGAATTCCGACAGCTTCCAACATTTCGATTGTGTCTTCATAGATTTGTTCATCTACTTCATCCCTTAATTGGGGAAGGATTTCACGGACGGCATTAAACCAGGTGTCTTTTCGTTTGCCACCATACTGGTGTAACTCTAGGGATTCCGCTATTTGTTCACCAATAGTTACAGCCGGATTGAGTGAAGTCATTGGATCCTGGAAGATCATACTCATCTCCCCGCCTCGAATATCCCGCATTACCTCTTCAGGTGCATCCACCAAATCCACATATCCTGATTCAATATGAATATATCCTTCTGCATTCTCACTAGCTATATTATTATGATTATCTCGGGCAATTTCTCGAAAGGAGTCAATACTGTTCGTATATTCCTCTTGGATATCCATCGGTGTTTCTGAACTGAGATATCCTTCTTCGATATGGAGAAAACCCGAATTATGAGATGTCGAAATACCGTCTGGATACCGCGTAGCTAACGTTCGAACAGTTTCAATGGCTTCAAATTGCATCTCGCCGCTCACGATCTCACCGGGGTCATCAATCAAGTCCATCGCCGAAAGAGCCGTGACACTTTTACCGGATCCTGACTCCCCGACAAGACCGATTGTCTTGCCTTCGGGAATGGTGATATCAATCCCATCGACGGCCTTGACGGACCCTCGTTCAGTGTGAAAATGGGTCTTCAATCCCGAAATTGATAATAAATCACTCATTGATATACAGGTATGGCTTGCACGAGATATACCTTGCGCTCTATATCAAAATTATCATTAAGTTAACAGTGGCATGAGCAATATTATTGAGGAAGTCTTATTTTATTAGCCGGACTCGTGTGTTAATATGGAAGAACCCCCAGATGATGCGGTTCAGGATCCCCGTGAAAATCCAAATATTGAAGCGATGACCCGTTGGGATGAAGTCGTAGCTGATATGGAAGCCACAGCTAATGAATATC
>JBDGRB010000211.1:5515-22891 GCA_042218485.1 Halobacteriaceae archaeon
GAACTGGGAAGTAATTGAATTGCACCCAGGTGACATTTCACCGATCGCTCCCGACGAACAAAACGGTCCAGGATTTGATATCATTCTACCCAATGATGAATTCACAACATTCGAAGATTATATTGAGGAATATGGCTTCGATTCAATCGAGGCATTTCGGGGCGGGAGTTCTGAATTCGTATATCTTTTATTAGCAATTAAGGATTCTACATCTCAAAATATTGTCTTAGTGCCCGCTTACTATCAAGTTGATGAGGAGATACGAGATCTATTTGATCATGCGATTAATACAGGAAAGATCGATCTTGTTCTCCGACAACTAACAGGCGAACAAATCGTCATAACACAACAAGAACCCCAATTATTGGCGCCAGAGGAGTTTATCGAAGACTCAGAAGATTCTAACTGACATGGTGCTAGCGAACGCCACTCTTTCAGGGCTGGGAGGAGGCCAAGAATAACGGGACTGAATATGGACCCATCCCTCGGAACGAAATCATTCATAAGATAGGCTCTATTCTAGAAGCGATATGTTCGATCAGGATCTTGAATACTGGTTTATGCGCTGGTTAGTTGATACCGATCAATACTCTGGATATGGCTCTGAATATCCTGATACCTTGCTCCAACTTGGTCGATGGATTGATGCAAACAGAGAACACAAGGCGCTTGAAGAGACGAAGGGACATATCGCAGATGAGATGTTAGGAGCTATTTCCCGCACAGGAACGAAAAAATATGCTCGGACTGAAGCACTCGTTGAGGATATTAATGACGAGATTGAAACTCAAGCCGATTTGGATGCCTTGGCATTTGCTATGATCGCTGTCAGCCAAATTTCCCAAGCACTGAAAGAAGTCCCTGCCGAAGATAAACAATATGCTAAACAAAAAACGCAGGAATACCTCGACAAATGGGGACGGGACGGATTGGAGGATGTTCTCAGATATTGGGATGAGGTAGGTAAAATTGGATCCTTAGAGAAAGAACGTGAGATCATTATTGAGAGAACAACTCGGATTATAAATGAGATAGAAACCAATAAAGCTCGCCGTATAAGCGCATTTTTACAGGAATTCGAACGCCGGCTTGTGCGTGGTACCCGACCACAACGAGCAGGTCGAAGTTTAGAAGATGTAACTGGTGTTATTTTAGATCACTTTGATATCACTCATACTGGTGTACCTGAAGTCCTAAAATCTGGATTTGAGGTTGATAATCTGGTTCCATGTAATAACAGTGAATATATTGGTATTTCTTGTAAGCGAACCCTTCGAGAACGATGGAAACAACCATCAAATTTCGATACTTCCACCCTAGATGAATACAACGTTCGCGAAATTTGGCACTTGGTTACCTATCAAGCAGATATCTCAAGTAGCATGGTTCATACAATGGGCGAAACATGGGGGCGGTTATACCTTCGTGATGATTCATCTGAATATAAAAACCTCTTTACTGACGCCGATGTACCAGCCGAATTTGTCAGACCGTTGGGTATGTTCATCGATGATTTAGAAGGAGAAATGCGGATATAGCAACGAAGGTCGTTTTTCATTCCGCAGTTTTTGAGACGATAATAATTGATTCTTGATTGATCTCCTTTTGACTCATGCTTTGCCGTGAGAGCTCTCGTTCAAGTTCACCCTTATACGTAAATCCGATATCTCGACACATTTCAGTAATCGTTTCGACGGCTTGCACCCGTTCGTTGCGATGTTGCGTATTCCCGACAACAATACAGAAATGACTGCCTGGTCGTAAAAGACGGTATACTTCTTCATACACTGCCCGGGATTCCCGATAATAATCTTCGATGGCATTTTTTCGTCCCCGTTTTGATCGAGCCCCGATTTCCTCTTCTTTGGTATCGGTTACTTCCCAGCCAAACCAGTAAAATGATAATCGATGATATCGAGCATAATCAACCGCATTCGGATAGGGTGGCGAAGTTATCGCAAAGTCAATAGAATCAAAATCTAACTCTTGTTGAATAAATGCAAGATCCCGTGCATCGGTTTGATAAATCTCTGCATCTATGGGATTTTCACTGGCAAAATCTTTGACTCCTCCAAGGGCTCGTTCAACCCGATTTTTGAAGTGAGAATATACATCATAGTTCTTATCAATAGGAGTAAGTTTGTTTGTGTCTTTATCAGGATACATATTGTCCCCAATATAAGTCCAATCTTCATCGCTTCGGCAGACTTTTTTCGTAATTGCGGAAAAACATACTCGATAGAAATCACGGAATTGGGAATTGTCGATGTTATTAACGAGATAGAAAAGTGCGCCAAGCTGATCAAGCACATCTTCAGTATACCATCGCTTCTTGTCAGGGAATTCTGGGATTGTTTTAGGGATATCTTGGGTATTTGTCGTTGCTGTAAAATCATCAAGCCGTTGCTGGGAATCTATAGTCCGAATATTTTGCTTGGCCTTTTGTAGAAATTCGTCAATATGATCTTCTAATTGAGGGATATCATATTGCATACATTTTACGCGGGCTATTAGGCAGGCAAGGGGATTGAGATCAACACCGATACTGTGCCGTTGCATTGTCCCCGCAACCATTGTGGTTGTCCCGCTCCCATTGAATGGATCTAAAACGAAATCACCTGGTTCTGTATACGTATCGATAAGACGTTCTGGAATTTGGGGGATGAATCGAGCGTGATATGGATGGATCGTTGCCGCAAATTTATCTGTTTCAGCATCTTTTAAGTCCCAATCTAAGGATTTAAGCGTCTCAAATTTAGCGTCGGACATATTCAGGGTTTTGCTTACTCCTATGTCAAGGCCGCGAGGTGGTTTATACCTTTGTATCTGCCATACTATCCCCCGATGCGTTTACGACTCTTCGACAACTTCTATCCCCCGATTGTTAACTGCATATGGATCCAGGCCTACCTCCTGCAAGAATTGTTTATATTCCCGCTCACATTGTTCTGCCCGTTTTTGCTTTTCACTTGCCGCATCACACAGTTCATCCAGGTTTTCAGGAATTTCATTGTGCGATACAATCCAGTGATTGATAAGATCCGACATTCGTCGGATTGGGCTTGTAAAGTGACCATAGATCTCGAAATTGAGAGCATGGTGACCACCGAATGGATCGCTCATATATCGAGCGCGTGGCATGACTTTCATGACAGCACGCTGAATTTTGTTGAGTTGCCGATCAGGAGCATTCTCTAAGGTAGCATTCACTGCTTTCCGGGGATCATCCCAGGTGGATCCTGGAATACTCACGTCCTCAAGTTCTTGAATTTCTCGCAAAGCCTCATCCCACTCGTCAGGTGAGGGCTGGGGATGTACTCGGTACATCGCTTCGATCCCTCGATCCCACATGAGTTCGTGTGTAACAGCTTTGTTGGCTTTCAGCATACATTCCTCAATAATCGTATGTGCCCGATCGCGGCGTGGATTAAGTACGAGACTTCCGTCTTCCTTGCGTTGCTCATGTAACTGTTCAGCGAGGTCAAATACCTGATTCAATTTTGTATGAAGCGATGCGTCGCCTGTATCGAGTTGTTCTTCAGCTTCTGTATAGGTAAGCCGTGCATCACTTTGGATTATTGATTTGTAGATATCGACGCTATCAAACGAAAGTGATTCTTTATCGATTTTCATCTCGACAGTATGGGCTAATCGATCTTCGTTCGGGACTAACGAGCAGACTGTTTCTGCCAAAATCGGCGGCAGCATATGAATAGTATAGCCAGGCAAATAAACAGAATTACCGCGGGAGATCGCTTCGTCCCACATGTTGGTATCCGGATGAACATAGTGGGTGACATCTGCAATATGAACCCAAAGATGGTATGCGTCATCGGTTTCTTTAATGCTCAGCGCATCATCAAAATCTTGGGCATCAACTGGATCCGTTGTCCATGTCCGGAGATCACGAAGATCGGTTCGAGAATCGACTTCGGATTGTATTTCGTTTGCGATGTCCTCGGTCCGATCGTTTGCCTCCCGAATCACTTCCGGCGGGAATTCATCTGAAATTTCGAATTTCTCGAATAGATCTTCACGTTTGTTTTCCAAGCGCTTAGCAAGATCAGGAGAAATCTCTACAGGTCCTTGGTTGTCGGTCGTAGCCTGCTCCGGAGCTTCAGACACCATACATATGAATAAAAACGGGAGTAAGTTAGGCATATCGCCATCGAATATATCTATATTCGTCTAATTCTCTGAGTCGACGTCTCGTTGAATTTCTTCGACATACCGTTTGATAAACTCTGAATGGGAGAGCGATCCTGCATCAATTGCCGTTAATAGTTCTTCGACTTCATCCCGTTCTGTATTGTCAATCTCACGGTAACACGATTTACATAAAAATTCGAAGTGCTTTTCTTCCCGATCCCAGCGGTCACCGTATTTATCGTATTCCCGTGCTTCTTCACGAGAAATTTTAGACCCGCAGGCAATACAGGTGACCATGCGGGAGTCTTCGTTCCGGCCTGGCCGCATGGTCTAACCTTATATCAGCAGTCACTTATGAATAATGGTCCTGCAACCGATATATACCGCGGATATGCGACCTGGATATATGCGAAATCAGTTTTCGGAAATCTATCTACAAATTAGAATCGATTTATCGGAAATCCTGATATATTTTAGGAATTACCTCTGTTGATAAAATATGAATGTTTCATCTCGACACCATCTTCGGAATGATGAAATCGAACGACTACAAACCGTCCTCCTCAATAAATTAGGGATCGATCCACCGGAAGGACAGTATGAATTAGTCGAACTCGACCACGATATGTTTGATCTCATCCTGATTGATGATCGACCGTTGTGTTGTTACATCCATGATGATTTATTTGTGACAGTGAAGGGTGCAAACGTGTTATCACCCAAGAAAGGACGAGTTATCGTAGATTCTGGAGCTGTTTCCTTCGTCAGTGACGGCGCCGATATTATGCGCCCAGGTATTGTTGATACAGACCAGAATATCTCATCAGATGATTTAGTCGTCATCCAAGAAGAACAACATCATAAATCATTGGCAATCGGACGTGCTAAAGTAGCCGGCGAAGAAATGATTGGTGATCATGGTAAAGTCATCGAAAACATTCACCATGTAGGCGACAAGCTCTATCAATTTGAAATCTGAATACGCACTCTCTATTTATTTTTCTTCGTTCTCATCATTCCTCTCTTCTTCCATATCTGATAAGAACGTCTCTTTTGCGAGTTCATACACAGTTTCCAAATCCTCAATCGGAGAATCAGTGGCATCAACGCGAAGATCGTGATGATAGGGTGCATTGTCAGTCCCACTATCTACGATAATTAGAGCAGCACTTTGGACTGTCCGCTCCTCTCGTTTATCACCCCCCTCGGCATGGCCCGCAGCAAGGGCATCAATTAGTCGACGGCCGAGGTCCTTTTCACGGTCGCTTTCCGCATATGTTCTACCAGTCTGTGTAATAACTTCTTCGCCCACCAATAAATTGCCGGCGACTGTATAGGATTCTCCACTTGTATGTCCATACCATTCGTGACAGTCTTCACCAGAGAAGGTAAATTTGCCATTTCGATCAATCCCGTGGAGTTGGCGTTCTGACCGACCTTCATCGGCATTCAAGAGAGCTTGTAAGGCATCATCGACAGCGATTCCATCATTTAGATACTCGATCCCTTTTTCGCCGAGTTCGACATTGACCCTACTCTGCGTTGCTACTGCCCCATATTCACTTGCAAACGGACAGAGTGTCCCAACCCCAGGTAATCGTGTTGTGACTGCAACACCAAATCGATATTCGGTATTATCGTTATTGGGATCATTATTTGATTCGGACGTATATGGTTCTCTAACACAAATACTGAAGGTCATAGCGATATTTCCACCTGACTATAAATAAATACATCTATCATGTGTCGAATCGCTTATCGGCGGAGAGCTAGTATTTATAGGTTTCTTTATCGATGTCTGACGTAAGAACTTTACATTACCGATACGGTTTATTTGTCTATGGGGTTCATGGATAAAATCCTTGGTGATCGCTCACGCAGCACCGAGGACTACGTTGAACTAGAACTGGACGATTTCGATACCGAACACGCAGAGGCCGGCATGACGGTGCATATTGCAGAAATAAATGACCAACAAGATGTCATCGCTGTCAAAGATGCAGTGTATGATGGAAATCTTGTCATAGCCGATATCACACGATTGCGAACCGAAGATCGCACCGCGGAACATATTACCGATGAATTACGACAAGTTGCGCGGGATGTCGGTGGAGATATCGTACAAAAAGGCGATGATCAACTAATCGTTACACCTTCCGGCGTGAAAATCAGTCGACAAAAACTCAACCGCGATTAGATATCAGGAGATTCGTCCTCGACCGCTCGTTTCATTGATTCCCGCCGAGCTTTAGCATCGCGGCCAGTTGCCTCAAGTAGAAACTCATTTTTCTTCTCTAATGCGTCAGCGGCGGCATCAGTATGCCCTTCTGCTACGACCTCATCGACTGGCCGCTCTTCAAAATGAACGGCCAGTTTGTCTTTTTTGTCTTCATACTGTGCCTCACCAATGAGAATTCGATCAAAGACAGGGTTATCAGGATCCTCTACGACATAGAGTTCTTGTCCTTCAACGATTTCTGTACCTGTTACAGAGCCAAAATATTCTTCTATTGATTCCTTTAAATTCGGCATCCGATCTTCGAGGTACTCACCGCGTTTCATCTTATACTCTTTCATATTCGATTGCAATGTTCGGTAGTGGTATGTTCTTTTTGTCTGAAGATTATTCCTGCTATGGCTGTTTTTCTGTTAAATAACCTTCCTTACATTCAGGACAAATATCGCCATTCCGATGGGAGGATCCCATTGCTTCCTCCTGAAATCCACACGAGGGACAGACAAACTTCGCATCTACATTAACATCGTCTGATGAGGTAAAAACAGTCGAATGCGGTGTCGTCGTATCTGTATGTTGGTCTTGCGGTTCGGGTTCGATCATTTCCTCTCCTGTATCATTTGTTTGTTGCGATTCAGCGGAAGGCCCACTGCCGAGTTCAATGTCTTCCTCACTTGGTGGATCCGCACTGTATCCTTCATCAGGTGATTCAGCTTCGTTTGGCCAAGTTTTCTCTTGAGATTGGGATGTTGCCGACGTCGAATCTGGCTGCCTCTGCTCTTCAGTAGACTCTTCGTGTTCGGATGCCCGAGTTTGTGTTTCGTTTTGGGTTGAGTCCTTTTCGATGTCCTCCAATCGTGTATCCTCAGCTGATGGCCACTGGCCTGGCTGGCGCTCCGTTTGCCCCTCTTCATCATCAAGGATGATCCCATCATCTTCTTCTGGTGATGGAGATTCTGATTGTGAATCCTCTTGATTACCATGGGAAGGGGCGTTTTCCGTCGAATATCCAGACGATTGGGTCTCTTCACTTTCTGATTGGTTTTGGACTGATTCTGGTGCTGGCTCCACAGAGCGTACTTCAGTATTATCGGCGATAACTTGTTCTTCGCCACAGTTGTTACACGTTCGAATTTCTCGCTCAGTAATTACGACTTCATCACCTCGTTCTTCACGATCTCGTTCTGTTCTTACCTCGCCGAAATCGTGGCCAAGGAGTGAACATTTAAGACTCATTGGAGAATGATTTACCTAGCCATCAGTATAAGACTACCGGTGGACTATTTCTGGTCGAATATTTACATGAAGACTCCCACGATGAATGATCATTTCTTAAAATAACACATGGAGAATTCTCAGTGATACTTCGGTGAGGTGAACTACCTCGTGGTCACGCCTCGAGGCACACGGCTTGCCCTACCTGAAGACACAAAGGCCCACCCTTCAGGATGGGAAGGAGAGCAACCGATAGCCTAGGAACTGTTTTTTACAACCTACCATACTTAGAGACAAGTCATTCCCTACAGTGTGTCGAAATTTTATCATATGCAACTACCATTTCGATACCGAAACCATCAACATACTTGCCGCGTTTGGTTATTCTCGAAATAAAAATAGCACTTTCATGTGCTGCATCCCAAAAAACAAACTATGAAAGCAAAGGCCGAATTTCGTGACCGGCCGGATAACCAAGTGGCCGTTCTTGATGCCCTTGTGGAGAGAAACCAAGAAGGAATGACGGTCCTTGAACTCCGGTCGCATACCGGTATCGAAATTGATAATTTGGAAACGGCACTTGAACAGTTAAAAGCAGATAATCTAATTTCAGCCACGCAGGAAAATGACCGTACACTGATTACTGTAGATGACCGCGTCCTTCCCGAAGGAGAACCGAAACAGGATCAAGATATTATCGACCGTATTTTGGAGAGACTTCCATTCTAGTTGAATATTGCAATGTATATGTTATGACAGAGCTTCGATCAAAACACGAGGAATTAAACGCAAAATTCACTTCCCGAGCAAATAGCTCGTACCCACTTCACTATGGTCGTCCCCTCCGAACAGTACAGGCTATTAGAAATGGTGTTGGTTTGATCGAAATGCCATATGATATCTTACGTATTCACGGAGACGATCGGATTGAGTACGTCGATAACATAATTTCAAATACTGTTCCGCACGAGGATGGCGAAGGTTGTTATGCATTCCTGTTGGATCCTGAGGGAAAAATTAGGATTGATATGTATGTCTATTCAACTTCCGACCAATTACTCCTCTTCTGTCCCCCAGGAACTGCCGACGAGATAGCAGAAGAGTGGAACGACAAGACTTTTTTACAAGATGTAACAGTAGCCGATAAATCAAATGAATTTGCGATTTTTGGCGTCCATGGCCCTCAGGCAACTGAAAAACTTGCCAGTGTGCTTAATCAAGCAGCCGCTCCAGAAGAGTCACTTACATTTAATAGGGGTAAAATAAGCGATAATGGGGTGACTGTCATTCGCAATGATGGGTTGGTCGGCGAAGAAGGATATGAAATTGTTTGTCAGCACAGTCATACAGCGACTGTCTTTGATACCTTACTCAATCATGGACTCAATGCAGTTCCATTTGGATTAGAAACCTGGAATATTCTCACGCTGGAAGCTGGAACCCCTCTATATGAAACCGAATTGCGGGATAGGATTCCATTGCTTGTGGGAACCCGAAATGCGCTTGATCTGGAGAAGGGTTGTTTCGTTGGTCAAGAAGTTGTATCTCGTATCGAAAATCGGGGCCAAATTCGTGAACGATTGATAGGGTTGGAACTCGAATCGAGTGTTTCTGAGTCAGCCACTGTCATGATAGACGGAAATGATGTTGGCAATATCACACGAGTAAAGGAGAGTCCGACCTGTAATTCACCGATTGCTTTTGCCTTGTGTAAAATGACCGAAATTAATGGTGAGATTACCGTTTCTGAGGATAATATATCCACGAGTGCTAAACAGCGAACATTCCCGTTCGTTACTGGGAGCGATACCTCTGCTCGCATTCCGAGATACTGACTGAAAAATATAGGTCCCTCTCTTCGAAGGTTCGATCCAGAGGTCCGCTGATATGGAATTCGGTCTTCTCGTAATAGTAGGGAAGATATCCACCTGGTTATTATCGAGATAGTAATGCTCGTAGTTGCTCGGTAGAAAACAATGACGTTGGTTTATCCATATGGACTCCAATTTTCCCTGAAAATAACCGGAGACCGAGTTGTTGGACAAGTGGTGGTGCTGAATATCCCTTCCGGATTAGTCGACCGAGAAAGATTTCAGATGTGAAATCCGACCGCCATGTGGACTCATATTCGCGAATGGTTTGGGGGGTATCAGGATCGATAGTATTTGCCGCATAATCTGCGGCAGTCATGCCATACAGGATACCTCCCCCGGTAAACGGTTTGGTTTGACCGGCAGCATCACCAATGAGGAAACCACGTGAACTGGTAATTTGGGAAGGTGGTCCTATTGGGATGAGTCCGGAACATCGCTCACCAATAGTGGCATTATAACCATCAAGGAATGATGAAAATCGATCGGCCACGTCATTACCCGGAGGCATTGCGAGTCCATATTCAACACCAGCATCACCTCTTGGGATCCGCCATGCAAAAAACGTCGGAACAGTTAAGTGGACATCAACATAATCTTGATGATCAGGTTCTTCGGCAAATCCCAAGACACCATGCAGAAACTCCTGTGGATCCGGTAACCCGAGAGCATCGCGGGCCCGTGATCGGGGCCCATCACATCCAGCAACCATCTTTGCCCGAAAGGTTTTCGTTTCAGATTTATGTCTGACCTGTAATTTGACCTCATTATCCAGTTCTTGGATATTAGTCACCGTATGATGCGATCGGATTTCTGCACCTGCATCAGCTGCTTTCTCAGCGAGGATCTTATCTAATGATATGCGGTCGATCGCATTCGAGATCACATCATCTCGATAAAACAAATATCCGGAACTGTTTACCCCATTCGGGTGGAATCTGGCTCCATAAATATCGTTTTGGAATAAGCTGTCTTTAGCACTTTCTGGCACATAGTCCCAAATATCCATACTCACATGACCAGAACAGGCGAGTGGTGTTCCAATTTCTCCCTTTTCAAAAGCGATCACGGAATGCCCATTCTGAGCAGCACGTCGAGCGAATCGTGCACCCGCAGGACCGATTCCCACGACGGCAAAATCATACATTACCATTCTTTATTTACCCCCTAAATACATATCTTTTAACTTTCGGAATGGTGTTGGGTCCAGGGAAAACGAAAAAGTCCGATACCATCACTAACGTACTTATCGGCAGACATCTTCAAGAAGTTGGCCACGCCAGCATGTGGTAAACGGTCTCCCCTTTAACGCAGTGAAAGGACTTGGATAAAACCACTTATTTACCTTACAGGTATATAACCCAAATCGTATGTCTGAACAGTTTGGTGAGTGGGAATCCCCGATTTCCTCACAGATGATCGCTTCGGATACGCTTTCATTTGGTGGTGTTGTAGTGGATAATGGTGATGTCTGGTGGTTAGAGCGGAGACCTAACGAAGGCGGACGCGGAGTGCTTGTTCGATGGAGAGATAGTAAAGCCATAGCGGATATAACTCCATCGGAGTATAATGTCCGGACTCTCGTCCACGAATATGGTGGTGGTGATTTTTATGTTCACAATGGGACTGCTTGGTTCGTAAATTATGATGATCAGCGAATCTATCGACAAGCGGAAAACCAGTCACCGACTCCCATAACCCCCGAACCTACGGAAACGGATGAATATCGATACGCCGATATGGAACTTACCCCGAATGGAGAGCGACTATACTGTGTTCGAGAACATCATGGTGAAGATCAAGACGAACCCACAAATGAGTTAGTAAGATTATCTCCGGATGGTGAGAATTCTCCGACAGTTGTTGAAACCGGTCATGATTTTTATTCGTTCCCCCGGGTGGATCCTAGTGGAACTAAAATAACTTGGACATCGTGGGATCACCCGAATATGCCGTGGGATGCAACGACGTTGCATATGGCTGAAATTGACGGATCTGGTGACCTCTATAATAAACGCAGTGTCATCGATAACGAAGAAGAGTCTATTTTCCAACCCTCATGGAGTCCATCTGGGGTTTTACATTTCGTCTCGGATCGTTCGAATTGGTGGAATATTTATGCCGTTGATAATAGCGATATTCAGTCCGTATATCGAGAGGAGGCGGAATTTGGCTCACCTCAGTGGGGATTTGATCTCTCGACGTATACTTTTCTCCCGGATGGCCGCATTGTAGCCATCAAAAATAAACGTAGTACACAGGAGATAGGCGTTATATCTGACGGGGAATTTGACCCCCTAGATATACCATTGGATATTATCCCCCGCCCTTATCTCAAATCTGATGAGGAACGGATTGCATTTATCGCTGGCGATACTACTCATCCGATTAGTGTGGTCACCGGGAAACCAGATGATGGGTTTTCCGTCATCAAAAAATCAGTCGATTTGGATGTCGATACAGCATATATATCTGAACCAGAGCATATTGAATTTCCTACGAGTAACGGGGAAACAGCGTATGGCCTTTATTATCCACCTACCCATCCAACGGCCTCGCCACCGGATAATGACCAACCACCCTTGGTTGTTCTCAGTCACGGCGGACCAACAGGACAAACGTTTCCGATATTATCTATCAGTGGCCCCCCATCAATCCAATTTCTAACCTCACGAGGATTTGCAGTTGTTGATGTTAATTATCGAGGAAGCACCGGATATGGTCGAAATTATCGTGACCGACTAAAAGGAAATTGGGGAATTCTCGATGTTGAGGACTGTATCCGAGCAGCCGAGTATCTTATTGAGCACCGGAATATCGATCCGAATAGAGTGGCCATTGAAGGTGGGAGTGCTGGGGGATATGCGACACTCTGTGGTGTTACCTTCCATAATGCATTCGATGCAGGTGTAAGCCATTATGGGGTTGCTGATGTAAAACAACTCGCAGAGAACACGCACAAATTTGAATCTCGATATCTTGACAGCCTAATTGGCCCATTACCTGACGCTGAAGACGAATACCGAGAACGTTCACCTGTCCATCACGCCGAACGCATTCGGTGTCCGTTATTATTACTGCAAGGTGGTGAAGACAAGGTCGTCCCCCCTTCTCAGGCTAAGGCCATGCGGAAGTCACTTAGTGAAAATGACGTCCCCCATGGATATCTTGAATTTCCAGAGGAACAACATGGCTTTCGGAAAGCCGAATCCCGGAAGCGGGCATCTGAAGCCGAATTATCATTTTATAGTCAGGTGTTTGACTTCGAACCGGCGGATTCGATTCCGCATATCGAGGTCTCAACTGCGTATGAAAAGAAATAAGTTAATCATCGGTTGGCGCAGCCGGTTTTTCCCGTTCGGATCGAGGTCCTTCGAGATCAACTGCCGGTAGTTTGTCTCGCAAATATTTTCCGGTATAGGAGTGATCTTGCCTGGCGACGTTTTCAGGCGTTCCTGTTGCAATAACCTCGCCTCCATGTTCGCCCCCTTCAGGCCCAAGATCAATGATATGGTCGGCGTTTTTCACTAAATCAAGTTCGTGCTCGATTACCACGACGGAATTTCCATTATCGACTAATCGTTGCAATACATCGATCAATTTGCGTTCATCTTCGGGATGAAGTCCCGTTGTCGGTTCATCTAAGAGATAGAGGGTATCACCAGTATCACGTTTCCCAAGTTCCTCCGCCAATTTCACCCGCTGGGCTTCACCGCCTGATAATGTTGTTGACGGTTGCCCGAGCTTCATATAATCTAATCCCACGTCGGATAGCAGCTGTAATCGCCGTTTAATCCGAGTATCATGATTGAAAAACTCAAGCGCTTCTTCAACAGTCATTTCTAATACATCTGCTATTGTTTTCCCTTGATATGTTACATCGAGGGTCTCGTCGTTGTACCGATCACCACCACACTCTTCACATGGTACATGAACATCAGATAAGAAATTCATATCAATTTTAACTCGGCCTTGGCCCCCACACGATTCACATCGACCGCCTTTAACATTAAACGAGAATCTCCCCTTCTTATATCCACGCTGTTGGGCAAGTTCTGTTTCTGCAAATAATTCACGGATATAATCAAAGACATCGGTATAGGTTGCGGGATTCGATCTCGGTGTTCGACCGATTGGACTTTGATCGATCAGTCTGACTTTTTCAATATTTTCAATCCCCGTTATTGTGTCATAGTCGCCTGGGTCGACACTGGTATTGTTATTCATTTCTCGGGCAAGCCCTTTATAGAGAATTTCATGCATAAGAGTAGATTTCCCTGAACCACTAACTCCCGTAATTGCCGTAAACGCACCAACGGGGATATCCACATCAAAATTGGCTAAGTTATGCTGTCGTGCTCCTCGGATTGTGACAGTTTCATCCCAAGAGCGTCTATCATTTGGCACGGGAATCTGTTTTCGGCCAGCAAGGTAATCTCCGGTGATACTCTCTTCATCTTCAATAATGTCATCGACATCACCTTTGACGACAACTTCGCCACCCCGGCGGCCTGGACCCGGTCCGAGGTCAATGATCGTATCAGCCCGCCGAATCGTTTCTTCATCGTGTTCAACTACAAGGAGCGTATTTCCGAGATCACGGAGTTCTTCTAGTGTGTTTAATAATCGGTCGTTATCCCGTTGATGGAGTCCAATTGATGGTTCATCGAGTACATATAGAACCCCAACAAGACCCGATCCAATTTGTGTGGCAAGCCGAATCCGTTGGCTTTCACCACCTGATAACGTCGAGGCCTCTCGATCAAGCGTAAGATATTCGAGTCCAACTTCACACATAAACTGCAATCTTGCTCGAATTTCTTTGAGGATTTCTTCAGCAATTTGGCGCTCACGTTCATCTAATCTGGATTCGAGTCCTTCGAAGTGGTCCAAACAATCGCCAATACTCATTTGATTAACCGCTGTTATGGATGTGTCCGCAACTAACACGGCACGGCTTTCGGGTTTAAGACGTGTTCCCTCACAGGCTGGACAGGTTGTTACCGTCATATAATCCTCTATATGTTCGCGTGTTCCCTGACTGTCCGTTTCAACATGACGACGTTCAAGGTTGGGAATAACGCCCTCGAAGGGCTTTTCTTTCCGCCGAATACCATTTTTAGTCTGCCGTTTGAATACTACATCTTCATCAGTTCCATAAAGAAACGCGTCTTGAATGGATTCATCGAGATCCTCAAACGGTGTCGCAAGATCGACATCAAAATGCTCGGCGACGGCATCTAATCGTGTTTGATAATACGTTCGATTATAACTCCATGGTTCAAATACTGATTTTAGTGGTTTTGAAGGATCCTGAACAACGAGGTCTTCAGAAACTTCTTTGGTTTCACCAATTCCTTCACATTCCGGGCAGGCACCGTACGGACTATTAAACGAAAAACTTCGGGTTTCAATCTCGCTGATATCAATATCACAATGCGTGCATGCAAGGGCTTCTGAGAGTTCCGTTATCAATCGGTTGTCTTCATTATCCACATCTCCGGCACCCGCAAGATCTCCCGTGGTTCGAGTTTCCGTGCCAAATGGAATCTCTGTCTCAGGAGGATCGGGAAGGATAACTTTAAGAATACCATCAGCCTGATCAACGGCTGTTTCCACGCTATCGGTAATCCGTGATCGGTTTTCGGGATTAACTTTGATTCGGTCAACAATCACATCAATCGTATGATCATAGTTTTCGTCGAGTTCTGGCGTTTCAAATGCAAGATCATATTCTTCTCCATCTACTTCGACACGACTATATCCCTCGTTTTGGAGTTCGGTAAACAAATCTTCAAACGCTCCTTTCTGATCCCGGACAACTGGTGCCGCAATCTTTGCACGTGTGCCATTTGGTAAACTCAGGATTCGGTCTACCATTTGTTGGGGTGATTGTTCGCCCACCTCTCGTCCACATTCCGGACAATGTGGGACTCCGACTCTCGCATATAACAGCCTGAGATAATCGTGTAATTCTGTAACTGTTCCGACGGTTGATCGAGGGTTATTGGCCGCATTTTTCTGATCAATGGAGATGGCTGGTGATAATCCCTCGACGGCTTCAACCTGGGGCTTATCCATTTGACCCAAAAAATTTCTTGCATAGGCACTCAAGCTCTCGATATATCGGCGTTGACCCTCAGCATATACGGTTTCAAAGGCAAGCGAAGATTTTCCTGATCCCGATAGTCCGGTGACAACGTTTAGTTCTTCACGGGGGATACGTACATCCAAGTCTTTGAGATTATGTTCTTCTGCCCCTCGAACATCAATATATTCCTTACTCATTTTTGGTGAATTATATTATTGAGGATAATCATCCACGCGTTCGTGGACAAATTATTATTGATTGTATAATAGCTGATTAATCGTTCATGCTATTTCACCCCTACGATAATATAAATCTCATGAATCCTGAGCCACGGAAGTTATCGTGGCATCTGTAAATTCCTGCAGTTTTGATGGCTGGATTGGAAACACGGTTTGGGGCGTACCTGCTGCAGCCCAAACAGTATTATATTCCATCAAAGTTTCATCAAATAGCATCGGTAATTCATTACTGTGGCAAAGCGGTGGCACACCACCGATACTCCACCCTGTGGCATTTTTGACTTCTTCTGGTTCGGCCATCCGAACATTTTTGGCATTTATAACATCCCCGACACGAGCAGTATCAATATGATTTGCACCGCTAGCAATAACTACAACAGGATCACCATCCGCAATCAAAACAATACTACTTGCAATTTGAGCGACATCGCATCCGATAACGTCTGCCGCATCAGCAGCTGATTTTGTACCGGCATCGAATTCTTTGATCTCGGGTGAAAATCCATATCGATTCTCACTTTCGCGTTTAAATTCCTGGGCTCGTTTGTGCATGTCTCTTGATGATTGTAATGATTAATGAAGGTTTTTGCTTCAGACTTGTTCTGGAAGCCACCCACCATCAACTTCAATATTGGCGCCGCTGATGTACTCACTATCCGTGTCCAAGAAAAACATTACCGGTTGAACAATATCACTAAATGAAGCGGGACGCCCTCTAGGTAATGATTCTGGAAACTCATCAGAATTTTCCACGACATATGGCGATACAGCATTTACGGTTATTCCATCGTCTTGAGTATCAGCTGCTACCATACGAGTAAACATTAAAACACCTTGCTTTGCGACAAAATACGGAAAGTTCTTTGGATTCACCAACCCACGGTCAGCACTCGCATATCCAATATTAATAATACGACCAAATTCTTGCTTTCGCATATCCGGCAGTGCGGCTTTCGTGCAGAGATATGTCCCGATAAGATTTGTATCAATGACTTGATGCCACTCCGAGGGGCTTAGTTCCTCCCAGTGACGGGGCGCGAACGCTCCAACATTGTTAACTAAAATATCGACAGTTCCAAGTTGCTTTTGTATTTTGGAAAATGCAGACTGTACGTCTTTTTGGCGGGTAATATCTGCTTGGATGGTGATTGCATTTCCACCAGAATCACGAATTTCATCAACTACAGCGTTTGCTTCCGTTTCACTCGATCGATAGTGAATTATGAGTGTTGCCCCACAATCCGCCATTTTCATCGCTATTTGACGACCAATGCCAGTTGCGCTTCCGGTGACTACCGCAACTAAATTACTCAGATCGGGAGAATACATATTCCTAGGTTCATCGAAAGGCATCATAAAAAATGAGGGTGTTTCAAGATGGGCATATCTGGGCGTACAACGAAGCTGTTTACCCTTAATTATTCCCTCGGGTAGCAATATTGAGCAACAAATCCGCCAACAATATGTAGTGATAGACCTCAAGGATCTACCACGAGATACTCGTCTGCTTAACCTGTGGCACCATCAAGTAAAAGAGCATCCCCCTTCCATTTCGGACTGAGCATATGGTTTATG
>JBDGRB010000157.1:0-2633 GCA_042218485.1 Halobacteriaceae archaeon
GAGAGCGAATCCTTCGTAAGGATTAGGTCGAGGGTTCAAATCCCTCCACCGGCTTCCTTATAAAGGGTTCAAGTCCTTCTTGTGATTTGGGTATATAAATGATAGATGGTATATCTGGTAACTAAAAGATACACTTCAATAGTTATAAAAGCCTGCTATAGATGCTTCTAACTGCACTAATATAGAGTACATAGTTAGGATACGCAGAAGATAGCGACAGAGGGTCCGCCTAAATCCCAATGGTTTAATAGATGCCTATCATTTTATATTCGTCATCCCTCTTCAGTGGAATCAATCACTTCGAGCAGTTCACGGGCGTATTTCGAACACGGAAGATCACTTTTGGCAAGCATTTCGAGTTCTTCCCGATGCTCGCGCACGGTTCTAATAACATCTTCATTCATCGAAATCACCGCCTATTAATGAGGTAGATCAGATTTCATCCATGGAGGCATATTGCTAGATATACCCTCTGTTATCCAGGGTTGATGCCATTTCCCCCTCAGTGCCGACCTAATTGAATTCAGCTTGTAATCATTGGTTGTTCGCTCTCTGTGAACGTTTGGGATTGAATGTAACACTATTATGCCCATGTTGCCCCGTCGGAACCTATAAAATGATGGCGTCATCTTATTTAGATGATGCCCAGACAGCCTGCCATGTTAACCCCCGATCAACGAGCATACCTGCGGGGCGAAAAGGATTACAACGCCGATGTTGAGGGTAATGTCCGCTATGAGATTCGCCAGCGTGTGCAACACACATTATTTGATTTTGCCATCTTGCTCCAAGAACTGGAACCCCGTGACCGCAAACAAATCTTTAAGGATATCCGTGCGCCTGGCGAGCGAGATGACGACCAAATTAACGAGGAAACCTATCGGGAAGACGAACTTGGCGGTCTCGTGCAGACGCTTGGATTTCTTTATTTAGGGGCTGATGATGCCACTATTTCGTTTGAAACGGTGTTGGAACATGGCATCAGTGTTGCCCGCAGTACAGATCAGGCCCATCCTTTTGCGGTTCGGGGTGTCTCTGTCACGATCGACGAGGAACTCGAAACCGATATTGAGCAGTTAGTGGAGAAAGTTGCGGAGGGACAACGCCTTGAAGGCATGGAGTATTTTGGCTTATTGCGGTATGTGATTAGTGATCCAGCGACGATCCGCCGTGCCGCTGCCACCGCTGACTTTGACATTGAACCAAAACTTACAGAAGGGGAATCATTGACACGAGGCGAGTCGATCATTGCTATCAGTCAGGTTTCCCATGGGGAAAATCCAGTGCAAGCAGATGCAGTGTTCGATCTGCTGCACGATGATGTGAGCAATCATCTGGGGTTGCCATAAAAACGGTAAATACGTGATTACTACTATAATCAACAGAGGGGTGACATCGTATGACAGACTGTAATTTTGGGCCCGCAGCGGAAACGGAATCGATTGTTTATGGAGCCTGTCGACCCGGGTATAATGCGGAATCAACGACGACTGACGCCGTTAAGGAATGGATCCAGGTGATGCAGGCAAACGGCATTGAACGCGTCTGTTGTTTGCTCGATGCCGAGCTTGAAAACTATGAAAATTTACTCGATCAATACGAACAGGCCTTCGGGTCAGGGAAGGTGTGTCATGCTGCAATCCCCGATTACGATGTCGTGTCATCGGAGCTGTTCCACAATAGGATTTTACCATTTCTTGAGGCGGCAGATAACCGCCGCGAACCAGTTGTGGTGCACTGCTCCGCCGGGTCAGGCCGGACTGGGCATATCCTTGTCTTGTGGTTAGTGCATCGGCGTGGATATTCATTGCAGGAGGCCATAGTTGCTGTAGAAAGGCAGAACCGCCGCCCTCTCGAAGCGGCTTCGAGAGCTGATTTAGAACAACTTTGTTAAGAAACGATACTCAATGCATTGGACAGCAGTTCTATATTAAACGGCAGTTAGTATTCCAGTCTTCCCTCCGATCATGCATTTGCTTAATGTGACTCACGTTTTCGAGCTACATCAGTCATTTATTCGCCATTTTCTACCGGTAAAACGTGGCCTCGGCACTCATTGGATAATGAACTACCAGTAGCCATTAACATCAGTATTTGACCTCCACCATCAAACATACGCAGATCATGAGTTTCTCATCCATATATCTAGAGTTCCGCCATAAATTTCGACCCGTTAAGCCATTTTTTGTGATTCCTGATATTTCATCAGCCTTCGATAAACAATCGACTTTGAGGGCCAAATATTATGAGTCAGGAAATGTATCCTGAAGTTGGCTCTTATGGTATGAGTGCCTAATTTGACAGTTCCCACCCGCTTTTCCATCATTCAACCATTGTAATACGGACCATAAGGCGATAATGAGAATACTATACCATATTCTCTACGAACACATGTCTATCATGGGAATCCGGTGTTGGAGATGGAGCAAATGATATTATATAACGACTTTGAAATCACATCCTCCAAGTTAGTCGAATTATAATTCTATAGAGGATATCTTCGGAAGGCATATACCGATTGCTTTACAAACAGAGCTTGAATAGGCAATGGAGTCTGCCTGAACACCCCAACCGCCGAGTTCGTCGGCTGATGACTCCTTTTGAGCCACCATGGCAGAAGAACCGTCCCGGAC
>JBDGRB010000157.1:2643-2933 GCA_042218485.1 Halobacteriaceae archaeon
CACGTCCGAAAGCCATGTCCACGGAGCAAGCACATCCGCTCGTCCGAGTTGAGTTAATCGTTCTGATCGCGATCGGTGGCTTTGCAGGATCGAATCTCAGATTTTTTGCTGGATTCTTATTCCCAGAACCGGCAGGGACCTTAGTTGTAAACATCTTGGGAAGTTTCGCTCTTGGGTTCGTTCTCTATGAAAGGATGTATTCGGGGGTTCTGGCCACGGAGACTCGGGCTGTCGTCTCGACAGGGTTTCTCTCTTCGTTCACCACCTATAGTACGTTCGCCCTGCAGTCG
>JBDGRB010000157.1:2943-3177 GCA_042218485.1 Halobacteriaceae archaeon
CGGCCCAAGCTCCTCCGGCGTTACTTGTTGTAAATATCGTTGCGAACTACGTACTCGGGTTCACGGGTGTCCTTATCGGACGGTCTCTTGCTCGGCATGTTGATCGGAGGTGGTCATAGTGGTTGCGTTTGATCCGGCGCACATCGTTGGGACCGGGGGTGCGATCGGTGCGTTGCTTCGGACGTTTGTCAGTCAGCAGGTAGATATTGACGAGTTTCCGGTTGGGACGTTCAC